>JAEWBL010000428.1 GCA_023391175.1 Pseudomonadota bacterium | reverse complement strand
ACACCGGCCTGTTCATCTTCCTCAACAACGATCTCAAGATCGACCAGCCGCAGGCCTCCATCGTCATCGACCGGGAGAAAACCTCGCTTCTCGGCCTCTCCATGAGCGATGTGGGCGGCGCCCTCTCCTCGCTGTTGGGCGGCGGCTATGTGAACTATTTCAGCCTGGACGGGCGGTCCTACAAAGTCATCCCGCAGGTGAAGCAGGACGCGCGGCTCAATACGGACCAGGTGCTCGACTATTACATGCGCATGAGCGACGGGACCATGATCCCGCTGTCGACGGTGGCACGCATCGAGACCAAAACCGTGCCGGAATCCCTCAACCACTTCCAGCAGGTGAATGCCGCCACCATTGCCGGCGTAGTCGCGCCCGGGGTGACCACCGGCGATGCCATCACGGCGCTGAAGGATCTCGCCAAGCGCACCCTGCCCACGGGCTATACGCTCGATTTCGGCGGCGCCTCGCGGCAATATGTGCAGGAGAGCGGTGGTTTCGTCACGACGTTCGCGTTTGCGCTGATCGTGATCTTCCTGTCGCTGGCCGCGCTGTTCAACAGCTTCCGCGACCCGGTGGTGATCCTGCTGTCGGTGCCCATGTCGCTCGCCGGTGCGTTGCTGTTCATCAGCGTCGGCATCGGCGGGGCGAGCATCAACATCTATACCCAGGTGGGACTCACCACGCTCATGGGTCTCATCAGCAAGCATGGCATTCTGATGCTGGAGGTGGCGAACGAGTTGCAACTCGAGGGCAAGTCCAAGCGCGAGGCCATCATCGCGGCGGCCACGCTCCGCCTGCGGCCCATTCTGATGACGACGGCGGCCATGGTGCTCGGCGTCCTCCCGCTGATCTTCGCGTCCGGCGCGGGCGCGGCCTCGCGCTTCAATCTGGGCCTCGTCATCGCCACCGGCCTCGCCATCGGAACGCTGTTCACCCTCTATGTGGTGCCCACCGCCTATGTCTTGATGGGCCAGACCCACCGCCGCGAGGAAGTTGAAGGGGCGGCTGCTCCGGCCGCCGCCCAATAGGCACGCTCGGAAGCGCTCGGCTGATATCGGCCCAGCATCCCGTCGAGCTGGCGCCGGAGAATCGGCACACCCATGGAGCATGGTAACGGAGCGCTCGCCGTCCCCATCTCCATGGGCTTTCGCTATTGAGCGATGCTCTTTGCCTCCGGCCAGCGCGCCGCCCGGAATGCGGCTTCCGGTGTCGGCGGGGGCTTGAGCAAGATCAGCCCTCGACCGGCGCGGGGGCGGCAGTATCGACGCTCAGGGATACGACCACCAAGACCTCCGCCCGCCTGGTCCCGACGCTGCGCAAATCGTGGCGCTCCTCGCCGGAGAAATAGAGGCAGTCCCCCTTTTCCATGAGCAGTTCCTCGGTGCCCAGCTTCACGGTGATGCTGCCCGAAACCACGAACACCATTTCCTCGCCCCCGTGATGCGCCCAGTGGATTAGCGCGCTCGCCTGGACCTTCGCCGCCCTTCCCAACGCCATCTCGTTCTCGCTGGTGGGCGTGGTGATCGCCGAGTTCGTCGGCACCACGACGGGCATGGGCTACCTAATCGTGTCCTCCCTCTCGACGCTCAACGCCAACGAGATGTTCGCAGCCATCACCGTGCTGGGGCTCGTGGGCATCGCCCTCGCCTCGCTGGCCGAACGGCTGGCGCGCCGCCTGCTGCGCTGGTCGCCCCAGTTCAACGAACGCTGAAATGAAGACCTCCGGAGACCCGAAATGACCGCGGATGCCATCGACTATTACTTCTGGATCAACTCGGACTGGGCCTATTTCGGAAACCCCCGCCTGAAAGCCATGGGCGATCGCTACGGCCTGCCCATCAATTACTATCCCGTGGACATCGGCGCCGTGTACGCCCGGACCGGCGGCATCAAGCTGCCGCTGCGATCCAAGGAGCGGCGCGACTACCGCCTCCTGGAGATGCGCCGCTTCCGCGACATTCTCGGCATGCCCATCACTCTCGAGCCGAAGCATATGACGCAATCGGTGGAGATCCCTTCCCGCTTTGCCATCGCCGCCATGCAGATGGACATCCCGCCGCACGATCTCGTCCATGCGATCATGACCGCGCTGTGGGTGGAAGAGAAGGACATCGAGGACGCGGCGACCCTGGTCGCCATCGCTTCCGGTCTCGGCCTCGACGGCGAGGCCATCCTTGCCCGCTCGAGGACCAAGGAGGTGGCGGAGCAATACTACCGCAACACGGACGAGGGCATCGCCAACGGCATGTTCGTCGCGCCGTTCTACGTCTTCCGGGGAGAAGCCTTCTGGGGGCAGGACCGGCTCGACATGCTGGATGACACCATCGCCCGCGCGCTCGGCAAGCCGGGGGTGTTGCCGGGCCTGAAGGTGGCGTCGTTATCGGCCGCATCGGGGCCGGACCCCGCCTTTCCGCCGCCACCGTCTTTACCGGGAAGGCCATCTTCGACCCGCTCATCAACCGCTCGGGCCTCAACTGCCGCATTCTCGCGGGCGGCGTGGTGCGGGTCGGCGACACGGTGCGGAGTCTCTAGATGGCGCCGCGTTGCATCCGCACCGTGGTCGCGTTCGTGCTGAAGGATCCGGAGGGCTGGGACCTGCCGCCCTTCCGCCCGGGCGCGCACCTCGACCTCGTACCTGCCAGACGGACGCGTGCGCACCTATTCCCTTGTCAACGATCCCGCCGAGAAGGACAGCTACCTGATCGCGGTGAAGCACGAGCCCGCGGGGCGCGGCGGCTCCCGCTTTCTCTGCGAAAGCCTGAAGGCGGGCGATGGGATCGGCGTCGGGCTGCCGCGTGGCGGACTTTCGCTGGCGCCTGATGCGCAGATCTTCGTCGCCGGTGGCATCGGGGTGACCCCCTTTCTCTCCGCGGCAGCAGCGCTCCTGCGGGTGGGACGCACCGATTTCCGCCTTCATGTCATCTCACGCGGCCCGCCGCCGCTCGCCGACCGGCCGGCTCCACTGGTTGCGGCGGGCGTCGCCGAGCTTCATGACACCAGCACAGGTTGCCGCCCAGCGCTCGGCCCCCTCCTTTCCGGCAATACTACGCAGGCGGTCTCCTGCTGCGGACCGGAAAGCCTGATCGCCGCCTTCGAGGCGGCTACCGCCGGCTGGCCGGAGCACCTCGTCCATGTGGAGCGCTTCGTTCCGCCTCCTCTGGTCGCCCCCCGGAGGCCCGGCCCTACACACTCGTCCTCGCCCGCTCGGGTGCCGAGATCGAGATGGAGGCAGGTGCCAGCATGCTGGATACGCTTACGGCACGCGGCATCTCCATTCCCAGTTCCTGCTGTGGCGGCATCTGCGGGCTCTGCAAGATCGATTGGATTGAGGGCGAGCCGCTGCACCGCGACCGCGCCCTCAGCCCCGAAGAACGCCGGAGAAGCCTCCTGGCCTGCGTCGCGCTCTCGGCGAGCCCCCGCCTCGTCTTGGACTTATGATCTCCGATAGGGAAGCGACCGACCTCCCGGACGGCCGAGCCCGGATCAGGCAACGATCTCCTACAACAATGGCCTGTGGTCCTGCCTGTCCCGAGAAGGCATGCCATCCACAGGTTGCGCGCACCATCCTTGTAGACGGTGGCGCCGCTGTGATGCGGGCGCCGACGCGGCTATGGTCCCTGCGGGAACGCGAGGACGGACTGCCTTGAATAAGCATTTCTACAACTCCGCCGACATGCTTGTCGCCGACGCCATCGATGGCCTCATCCTGGGATCTGGTGGCCGGCTGGCACGGCTCGACGGCTATCCTGAGATCAAGGTCGTGCTGCGGACCGATCGGCCGGCCGACCGGGTGGCGGTCATCTCCGGCGGGGGATCGGGGCACGAGCCGGCCCATGCCGGATTCGTCGGCGAAGGGCTGCTGGACGCCGCCGTCTGCGGCGACATCTTCGCTTCGCCCACGGTGGATGCGGTGCTTGCGGCCATCCTCGCGGTGACGGGACCGGCGGGCTGCCTGCTGATCGTCAAGAACTACGGCGGCGATCGGCTCAACTTCGGCCTCGCCGCCGAGCGCGCGCGGACCCTCGGTCTGGACGTGGAGATGGTGATCGTCGGCGACGACATCGCCCTGCCGGACAACCCCCGTCCGCGCGGCATCGCCGGCACGATCTTCGTCCACAAGGCCGCGGGACACGCCGCCGCCGCCGGCCTGCCACTTCCCGAGGTGCGGCGCCGGGCCGCCGACGCGGCGGGCGTGGTGAAGTCGCTCGGGGTGGCGACGAGCACCTGCAGCATTCCCGGGCGACCCTCCGAGGAACGCATGGAGGACGGGCACGCCGAACTCGGCCTCGGCATCCATGGCGAGCCGGGGCTGGAGCGCATCGTGCTCCCCGGCGCGGCACAACTGGTGGCCGACATGATCGCCCGCTTCGGAACGGATGTGCGCGAAGCGCCCCAGCTTGCGCTGCTCGTCAACAATCTCGGTGGAGTCCCGGCCCTGGAACTCTCCATTGTCCTGCGCGAGGTGCTGAAGAGCCCCATCGGGGCGCGCATCGCGCTGGTGCTGGGCCCCGCGGGTGCCGTGACGGCGCTGGACATGCGTGGTTTCTCACTGTCGTTCCTTCCGCTCGACGATGACAGGCGCGCCTGGCTGACCGCTCCGGTCGATGTGCCCGCTTGGCCGGAGGCCCGCGCGCCGGGGCCGATCGCGGTGGTTGCGCCTTCGGCCCGGCTTGCCGGGCATGCGGCGCTGCCGTCGGAGGACCCGGCGACCCGCGCCCTGCTGCGCGCCGTCTGTGCGACGCTGATCGCCGCCCAGCCGCAGCTGGATGCACTCGACGCCCGGGTCGGCGACGGCGACACGGGTTCCACCTTCGCCGCCGCCGCCCGCAAGGTCGAGGATGATCTCGACCTCCTGCCTCTCGCCGATCCCGCCGCCCTGTGCGAGGCCATCGCAGAGCGTCTGTCGCGGGTGATGGGCGGATCGAGCGGCGTGCTGCTATCGATCTTTGCGGCGGCCGCCGGGGTGGCCCTCAGGCAGGGCTCCGGCGTTGCCGCGGCGCTCGACGCCGGGGTCGGGCGGATGAGCCACTACGGTGGAGCGAAGCTCGGCGACCGCACCATGATCGATGCGCTCAGCCCAGCGATCGCGGCTCTGGCGGAGGGGCAAACGCTTGCGGCCGCCGCCCGTGCAGCGCGGGCCGGGGCGGACGCCACCGCAGCGATGACGGCGGCCCGTGTCGGCCGGTCCAGCTATCTGTCGGGCACCGACCTCGCCGGGGTGGTGGACCCCGGCGCGGAAGCGGTCGCCCGCGTGTTCGAGGCGCTGGCGCGGCAGGCCTGAGTGTCGCTCTCCCTGGAGGCTTCCCGGCGCTGGGAAGCTGCAGCTGGTCCCGTCGGTTATCGGCGATATGTGGTTCGCGTTCTCGGAGGAGCTACTGCTCGCATTCTTCGCCGGGATCTTGACGCTGGTTGGACCTGCGTCCGCAAGATGAAGTTGGGCATCGAGGCCATCGGCCTCTTCGGCATTCTCACCATGGAGCCGAGTGGGCCGGTCGCAAACATCCAGCCAAAGGCAATGCCGATAATCCTCATGGAGCCGGAGGAAATCGAAATCTGGATGACGGCGCCGCGGCAGGGCGCCAAGGGACCGCAGCACCTGCTCCAGCAGGCGCTCTGCAGATCGTAGAGCGGGGGCGAGCTCGATGGCCCCTACCAGGTGCCGATGTTCCGCCCGCCATCACCAATGCCCCGCTTATGGTCCCATTCCTGCACAGGTATCGAGCGCACCGCGTCCAGCGTCCCGGGGGCCAGCTCCTTATTCTCCTGCGCATTCTCGTCGAAGAAGATGAGGCCTGCACCGGCGCGGATGGCGCCCATGAGGTCGCTGCTGGTCTGCGACGCGGCGTTGTTCTGGGCATTCCAGGCGGAGAACTGGCCGTTGTAAAGGTTCGTCAGCACGCCGGCCTGCTTGGTACAGCCGTCGCTCGCCGCTTGGGTGAAGGACTGCATGATGCACGCCGAGCGGCTTCATTGATGGTCCTTTGGGAACCATCAACAGGACCAGACTCGGTGGCTGAACTTGATCGGGATTGGTCGGCGGTGGGCATCGATTTGGCTGGGGGACCTGGATTCGAACCAGGATTAACGGAGTCAGAGTCCGCGGTTCTACCGTTGAACTATCCCCCAACACCCGGACGGCCGCTGACGCGGGGCGGGTGGGTCTGCCGAGGCAGGTGGGCTCTATACGCAATTCGATCGCCGGGTTCAACTCCCGATTCAGCGTCATTCACACCCCCGGTTCGAGAGGGGTAGCACCAGGGGTATCGGCGCGGTTCGGCACCGGTCAGCCCCGACATCCGCTTGGTATACGACATACGCAATGGTGCCATGCACAATCCGCTATATTGCATCGCACGCGGATGGCCTATCTTCCCTTCATCAAATGGAGGCGAAAATGGTCACGATCACTGCACATGCTCCCCGCGAAACCGGCTTCTTCGGTCGCATCGGCAATGCGGTGTGCGACTTCCTCGACGCCGTCGCCGAAGCCCGCGCCATGTCGGAGCGCTACGAGTACCTCTCGCGCCGCTCCAACAGCGAGCTCGCCGAGATGGGCCTCGACCGTCAGCGCATCACCCAGGCCGTTGCCCGCGGCTTCTGAGAATTCCTGAAGGCCCGGCCGCGCGGTTTCGCGGCGGCCGGACTTAAGTCCCTGTCTTCCGCGTTTCCTCCCAAGTGCCCTCCACCCGCTGTCGCAAGGCAGCGGGTTTTCTTTTGTCCCTACTCCACCTTCACCGTCACGCTGTCGCTGCGGCCGTCCGCATCGATGACGGTGAGGCGGGCGAAGCCGCGGCCGGGCGGGGTCCAGAACAAAGTGCGGCGGTCCTCCACCCGCGCCACGGGACGGCCATCCATGAGCAGGGTGAGGGGGAAGGTGCCGCCGTCCACCTTGAGCGCCAGCGTTTCCGCCCCCTCGGCCGCGACGCGCGCGCCGTCGGGGGGATAGACCACCTCCAGCGCCTGCTCCTGCCGCGCCCGGCCGAAATGCCGCTGGGGCGGGGGGAGCCGTGCGTTACCGGCCACGACCGCCCCACGGGGCGCTGCGGCGAGGCTCGCCGGAGTGCGGACGATGCGGGCGAAGGCGTCGAACAGCAAAGGCGCCGCCGCCGCGCGGCCGGTGAGGTCAGGCACCGCCTGCCCGTCCGGCCGGCCGACCCAGACACCCACCGTGCGCCGGCCATCGAAGCCCACCGCCCAGCTGTCGCGATAGCCGTAGGAGGTGCCGGTCTTGAAGGCGATGCGCCCGCCCAAGGCATTCTCCGGCGCCGGCGTGCCGAGGAGGCACTGGCCCACATACCAGGCCGCCACCTCGTCCACGAGGCGGGCCTTGCGCGGCGCCGCCACCGCGCCATCACCGCGGCGGAAGACCGGGGCATGGGCCTCCCCGCCCCGCGCCAGCGCGGCATAGAGGGTGGTGAGGTCGATGAGGCGGATGCCCACGCCGCCGAGGCCCATGGGCAAAGCCGGCGCGGCGCCGGGGGGCAGCTCCAGCCGCCCGCCCGCCTGCTGCATCCGGCTCGCGAGGCGCTGCGGCCCCACCGCTTCCAGCAGGCGCACGGCTGGCACGTTCAGCGACATCTGCAACGCCTTGCGCACCGAGAGGGTGCCCTGGAAGGTGCGGTCGAAATTCTCCGGCCGCCACGGGCCGAAGCGGGCGGGCCGGTCCTCGATCAGCGTCTCGGGGTGGGCGATGCCGTCCTCGAAGGCCAGCGCATAGATGAAGGGCTTCAGCGTGGAGCCCGGCGATCGCACGGCACGGGCGAGGTCCACGGCGCCGGCGCGATCCTTGTCGAAATAGTCGGCGGCGGCCACATAGGCGCGCACCTCGGCGCTCTCATTGTCCAGCACCACGATGGCGGCGGAGAGCCCCCGCCCCAGCGTGCGGGTGCGCTCGCGCACCAGCTCCTCCAGCCGCTCCTGCAAGGGCGCGTCGAGGGTGGAGAGGTGGCGGGCGAGGTCCGGCCGCTCCGCCGCCATCTCCTCGGAGAGGTGCGGCGCGATCTGCGGCAGGGGCCGGCGCGCCGTTGGCACGGCCTCGGCCTTGGCGACGCGCACTTCGTCCGGCGCGATGATCCCCTGCGCGGCGAGGCGGTCCAGCACGCGGTCGCGCGCCGCCTTGGCGCGGGCGGGGTAGCGGTCCGGCCGGCGGGTCTCGGGCGATTGCGGCAACGCCACCAGCAGCGCCGCCTCGCCGAGCGTCAGCCGGCGCGGCTCCTTGCCGAGATAGGTGAGCGAGGCCGCGCGCACCCCCTCGATATTGCCGCCATAGGGGGCAAGCGTCAGGTAGAGGGAGAGGATCTCGTCCTTGGAGAGCCGCGCCTCCAGCTCCAGCGCACGGCGCATCTGGGCGAGCTTGGCGTTCAGCGTGCGGGCGCGCGGCGGCAAGGTGAGGCGCGCCACCTGCATGGTCAGGGTCGATCCGCCGGAGACGACGCGCAGCGAGCCCGCCGCCTGCCCTGCCGCGCGCAGCAGCGCGAGGGCATCGACGCCCATATGCTCGCGGAAGCGCCGGTCCTCATAGGCGAGGATCATGTCGACGAGGCGCGGGTCCACGTCCGTGGCCGAAGCGGCGAGCCGCCAGCGGCCATCGGCCAAGGCGAAGGGCCGCAGGAGACGGCCTTCCTTGTCCACCACCTCGGCCGAGACCTTGGACTCGGGCGGCGGCGGAGCATTGGCGCGAAGGACGGCGAGGCCGGCCGCACCCGCCCCCGCCGCCAGCACCAGCCCGAGCGCCGCCGCTCCCGCC
>JAEWBL010000405.1 GCA_023391175.1 Pseudomonadota bacterium | reverse complement strand
ATGCCAGGCCTGAAGCTCGTCGGCACGGCGGCGGACAAGGCGAGCGTGCTCTCCTTCGTGCTGGATGGCTGCCGCACGCAGGATGTGGGCACGGCGCTGGATCGGGAAGGCATCGCGGTGCGGGCCGGGCATCACTGCGCCCAGCCCATCCTGCGCCGCTTCGGGCTGGAGAGTACGGTGCGGCCCTCCCTCGCCTTCTACAACACGACCGAGGACGTGGACGCGCTGGAAACCGCCCTGAAGCGTATCCAGAGCAGCCGCGGCTACCGGCTCTGACCTCCTGCCCCGGCCGACCGCCGGGGCGGGCACGGGAGATGGCGGCAACGGCGGCGCACGCCACATAAGCACGTACCCCCTCCCCCCCTTCGTTGCCATCCTTGCGGCGAAGGCACGTTCGCTGACGTGCCGCCCCTTCGACGGATCGGGGCTCTCCAGGAGCCGGATTATGGTTTAGGGAAGGGGCCGATCCGTGCGCGCAACGTGTGCGCGCACGCGTCGAAAGCGAAATCCGAGCCGTATCAGGTCGCAACAGGGATCATTCCCGACCCGGCCCAATGTGATAGTATTCAAGAATAATGCTTGAGAGCCAGAAGCTTACGTTTTCGGTAGCGCCAATGATGGATTGGACGGACCGGCATTGCCGGGCCTTCCATCGCACCTTCTCCCGCCATGCGCTGCTCTATACCGAGATGGTGACGGCGCCTGCTGTGATCCATGGCGACCGGGCGCGTTTGCTGGGGTTTTCGGACATCGAGCATCCGGTGGCGGTTCAGCTGGGCGGCAGTGATCCGGCCCTTTTGGCGCAGGCGGCGCGCATTTGCGCCGATTTCGGCTATGACGAGATCGACCTGAATGTCGGCTGCCCCTCCGACCGGGTGCAGGGCGGCAATTTCGGCGCCTGCCTCATGCGGGAGCCGCAACTGGTGGCCGATTGCGTCGCCGCGATGAAGGGCGCCGTCGCCCTCCCCGTCACCGTGAAATGCCGCATCGGCGTGGACGACCAGGACCCCGAGGAAGCTCTCGATACCCTCGCGGACGCGGTGCTCGCGGCCGGTTGCGACGGGCTCATCGTCCATGCCCGCAAGGCGTGGCTGAACGGCCTCTCGCCGCGCGAGAACCGGGACATTCCGCCCCTCGACTATGACCGCGTGCGTCGCCTGAAAGCCCGCCTGCCGCACGTGCCGGTGGCGCTGAACGGCGGCATCGAAAGCCTCGCGCAGGGGCTCGCCGAGGCGGACGGGCTCGACGGCATCATGCTCGGCCGCGCAGCCTACCATTCGCCGGAACTGCTGGCGGAGGTGGACCCTCTTCTGCACGGCGTCCCCGCCCCGCACGCGGATACATTCGCCGCCATCGAAGCGTTCGAGCCCTACATTGCCCGGCATCTGGAAGCCGGTGGCCGCCTCTCCGACATCACCCGGCACATGCTCGGACTGTTCGGGGGCAGGAAGGGTGCCCGCATCTTCCGCCGCCGCCTCTCCACCGAGGCCATCATCCCCGGTGCGGGGCTCGAGGTGCTGCGCGGCGCGGTGGACGAGGTGCGCCGCCGGGATCGGCTGGCGGCCTGAGCGGGCCGCAATGCCAAGAGATTTGCGTGAATAGCGGACCTTCATCGTGCGCCATGCGGCCGGCGCAGTGGACAGATGGCGAAATCCGGGCCACTCCTCGTCCCCCTTCTGCCCGCAAGCCTTCGGTCGCGCTCATGTTTTCCAACGTTCCCGTGCAGGAACTCGTCCTGCTCGTCGGCGCCATGCTGGCCGGCGGAGTGCTGACGGGCCTGCTCGCCGGCCTTTTCGGCATCGGTGGCGGCGGCGTCATCGTGCCGGTGCTTTACGACGTGTTCGGCTTCCTCGGGGTGGATGACAGCGTGCGGATGCAATTGTGCGTCGGCACCTCCCTCGCCATCATCATCCCGACCGCCATGGCCTCCTACCGCACCCACGTCGCCAAGGGGGCGGCGATGCCGGGCGTGCTGGCGAAATGGCGCATCCCGGCCATCATCGGCATCATCACCGGCAGCGCCATCGCGGCAGTGGCGGCGGGCTGGGTGTTGCAGGCGGTTTTCGTGGCGGTGGTCTCGCTCCTGGGCCTGAAGAGCCTCATCGGCCGCAACGACATCCGCATTGCCGACCATCTGCCGTCCTCTGCGATGATGCGGTTCTACGGCTTCTTCATCGGGCTGGCGTCGTCGCTGGTGGGCATCTCCGGCGGTGGCATCTCCACCAACATCCTGCTGCTCTACGGCGTGCCGATCCATGCGGCCGTCGCAACCTCGGCGGGCATCGGCGTCATCATCCCCATTCCGGGGGTGATCGGCTATGCCATTGCTGGCTGGCCGCATTTGTCGGAGCTGCCGCCGCTTTCCATCGGCTATGTGTCGGTGATCGGATTCCTGTGCATCGCCCCGGTGGCGACGCTGGTGGCGCCCTATGGCGCGCGTCTCGCCCACCGGCTGAGCCGGCGCCATCTGGAGATCGGCTTCGGCCTGTTCCTGCTCCTGATCGGCGTGCGCTTCCTGATCGCCATCATCCACGGCTGAGGCGACGCCTCACCAGCGGTGGGTGAAGCCGGCGGTGATGCTCTTGTTCAGCGTCGAGCCGGTATCGGCCACGGAGGTGGTGACGGTGAGGTCCGGCGCGAGTTGCTGCTGGGCGCTTACCGTGGGCAGAAGCTGGGACGAGGTGCTCGTCGCCTTGGTGGTGACGGCGAAGGTGGTGCCCATGTCCGTCAGCTTGAGGCTGAGCGACTTGTCCGTCTCCCACGCCTGCGAACCGGCCTTGACCTGATAGGTGTCGGCCAGCGTCGCCGCGAGGCCGGAGCTCAGGGGAATGGTGCGCTCGAAAGTGGTGGCGAGCTTGCTCGCCGCGTCGTTGGGATCGACCGAGACGTTCACTGTGCCCTTCTCCCACACCATCCAGTCCGGTAGGCGGGAGACGGTGACCTTGGCATAGGCGGTCCCGCCGAGGCCATCGGCGCTCTGCCCGACCGTGGGCGCCACGCTCGATCCGGCAGCCGACAGGTCGAGGCCGACCACCGCGCCATAGTCCTGCACGGGCGTTGAATAGGTGAGCGAGGTCGAGCCGTCGGCCTTCAGTGCGGTCTTCGCCTCGGTCCCGTCGGCGAGGGCAGGCGCGGCGGCGAAGAGCGGCGTCGCCATAAGGGCGGCACAGGTGAAGGGGCGGATCGCCATGGGTCTCGACCTCCCGGGGCAGAGGGGGGCGCCGCGCACGCGGCTACCGTTAGTTCCGATGTGCTTGGTCGAGGATGGATGGGGAGAAGTTAAGGCGGAATTGTTGCGCTGCAGCGTCGTCCACACCATGCGCCCTCTGCATGGCTTTTGCGCCACAGCCGCACTGTCACGCCTTGCCGCCGGGCCGGGCGCGTCCTAATCCCCGCGCGGGAGGATGATAATGACACAGCCGGACCTTTCGAGCGCGACCCTGGACCTGCTCACCCGCATCGCCGGAGCGCTGGAGCGCCTCGCCCCGCCCGCCGTGCCGACCCCCGACTTCGAAGCGGCCGACGCCTTCGTCTGGCACACCGATCCGATCCGCTTCGAGCCGGTGCCGCGGGTCAACCGGGTGGAAATGGATTTGCTGCAGGGCATCGACCGGGTGCGCGACCAGCTGGTGGAGAACACCGAGCGCTTCGCCCGCGGCTTGCCGGCCAACAATGCTTTGCTCTGGGGCGCGCGCGGCATGGGCAAAAGCTCGCTGGTGAAGGCCTCCCACGCCGCCATCAACCGGTCGCTGGCCGACGACGGCGCGCGGCTGAAGCTGGTGGAGATCCACCGCGAGGACATCGAAACCCTGCCGGCGCTCATGGGGCTGGTGCGCGGCTCCCATCACCGCTTCATCGTCTTCTGCGACGATCTCTCGTTCGATTCCGATGATACGTCCTACAAGTCGCTGAAGGCGGTGCTTGAGGGCGGCATCGAGGGGCGGC
>JAEWBL010000400.1 GCA_023391175.1 Pseudomonadota bacterium | reverse complement strand
GGCCTCGACTACGCGGGGGACCGAATGGACCGCAACGGCTCTCTGGCGACGGCTGTGGGGCGCCGCGCCGGCCGTCTCGCGCGAGCGCTTTGCGCGCTGGAGCCTCGTCCCCTCCCTCGCGGTGCTGGCGGTGGCGCTCTTCATCGCCGTTCTGCCGCCGCGCGGGGGGGCGCTGGAGGATGAGCTGGTCGCCGGCCATGTGCGCTCCTTGCTGGCCGATCACCTCACTGACGTGGCCTCCTCCAACCAGCACACGGTGAAGCCGTGGTTCGGCGGCCGCATCGATTTCTCCCCGCCGGTGGTGGACCTTTCCGCCCGCGGGTTTCCGCTGGTGGGCGGGCGGCTCGATTATGTGGGGGGGCGGGTCGTCGCGGCGCTGGTCTATCGCCGCAACGGCCATGTCATCAACGTCTTCGTCTGGCCCGGCGCGTCCGGCGCTCATACGGCGAAGGGCCGCGACGGCTACACGCTCATGGGCTGGAGCGAGGCGGGGCTCTCCTATTGGGCGGTGTCCGATCTCAATCCGGTGGAGCTGAAGGAGTTTCAGGAGGATTTCGTGGAGGCGCTGCCGAAATAGGGCCCCGCCTCAGCCCGTGATGTGGCGGCTCGCCAGTTCTGACAGGCTGGTGACAACCACGTCCGGCGCATGGCCGAGGGCTTCCTCCTGCGTCCGCAGGGCACGGTAGAAGGCCGAGGCCGTCAGCGGTCCGGTCGCTGTCAGCTCCGCCGCGAGGGCGGCTTCCGGCACGCGGGAGATGCGGGCGACGTTGAACCCAAACTTCTTGGCGCCGGCGATGTCGAACCCGTTGGAGGAAACGAACATCACCTCGTGGGGCTTCACGCCCAGCCGTTCCTCAACGAGCTCATAGGCACGGGGATCCGGCTTGAAGCAGCGCTTCGCATCGACGCTGATGGTGTCCTCGATGAAGGGCGCCAGCGGTGAGTTGCCCACCAGCGCCTGCAACATGCCGGGGCTTCCGTTGGAGAGGATCGCCCGTCGCACGCCGGTGAGGGCGGCCAGCGCCTCGGCGGCGTCCGGATAGGGCGTCAGGCGGTTGTAGGCCTCGGCGAGGGCATCGAACAGCGCTTCGGTCGGCTGGAGCCCGAGGATGCCGAGCGTGTAGGTGAGGGCGCGGCGGGTGACGGACCAGAAGTCCTGATAGTCCCCCATGAGCGAGCAGAGCCAGCTGTATTCCAGCTGTTTCATCCGCCACACCTGCGTGATGATCTCGCCATGGCCGGGGAATGCCGCATCGGTGACGGCACTCACCGACTGCACATCGAACAGCGTGCCATAGGCATCGAACACATAGGCCCGGATCATGGGAGGCGTCCTGCTGCGGGGGAAGGATCGCCTGCCGGATCAGCCCGGCGGGCGCGGATCGAGGGCGGCGAGGGCAGGCTTCACCACCCCCTCCAGCAGTTCACGGCCGGGGCGCAGGCGTGCCAGCACGCGCAGGCCGAGGTGGACGCCGAGGAGCATGCGCGCCAGCTCCTGCGCGGTCTCACGCTTCTGGATCGTCCCGTCCTTGCGGCCGGCCTCTACGCGGCGGGTGAGGAAGGCTTCCACCTCGCCGAGGGAGGCGAGGGCGGCGGCACGCAGTTCGGGATCGTGCGGCCCCATCTCCACCGCCGCGTTCACCACGAAGCAGCCCTTCATGTCCGGATCGTCGAGCGCGCGCTCCAGCGTCTCCCGGAAGAAGCCGGCGATGGCGTCGCGCGGGGCAATGCCGGGAGCCTCCAGCCGGCGGATGCGTTCCGCCATGCTGTGGCTGGCATAGCGCTCCAGCGCCTTCTCATAGAGCGTGCGCTTGTCGCCGAAGGCGTTGTAGAGGCTGGCGCCGGTGAGCCCCATGGAGGCGGCGAGATCGCGCACCGAGGTCGCTTCGTAGCCGCGGGTCCAGAAGCAGCGCAACGCCGCGTCCAGTACCTCGCCCTCGTCGAATGCCCTCGGCCGCGCCATCGTAACCCGTCTTTCCCGCGTCTTTTCAAACCCGGCGCAGCGTAACCCGCGCCGGGGGAGGCGTCATCCGGCCTGCCGCGCGGTCTGGCCGAACAGGATCTTCTTGCCTTCCTCGGTCACTGTCGGCCGCTTGGTGAAGGGCTCGCCCTTGGCATAGGCCGCGATGGTGGCCGGACGTGCCGCCACCGCATCGAACCAGCGCTTGAGGTGCGGGAAGGTGTTGAGGTCCTGCTGCTGGCGCTGGTGTGGCACGATCCAGGGATAGATGGCCATGTCGGCGATGGAATAGTCCTCCCCCGCCACGTTCGCGCACTTGCCGAGGCGGGTGTTGAGCACGCCATAGAGACGGCTCGTCTCCTTCACGTAGCGCTCCATGGCATAGGGGATCCGCTCCGGCGCGTACTGGACGAAATGGTGATTCTGCCCCGCCATGGGGCCGAGCCCGCCGACCTGCCAGAAAAGCCATTCCAGCACGCTTTTCCGCCCGCGCACGTCGGTCGGAACGAAGCGGCCGGTCTTCTCCGCGAGATAGAGGAGGATGGCGCCGGATTCGAACACCGAAATGGGCGCGCCGCCGTCCGCAGGCGCATGATCGACGATGGCCGGCATGCGGTTGTTGGGGGCAATGGCAAGAAAATCCGGCTTGAATTGATCGCCCGCGCTGATGTCGACGGGGATGATTTTGTAGTCGATGCCCGTTTCTTCCAGGAACATCGTGATCTTGTGACCGTTCGGGGTCGGCCAATAATGCAGGTCGATCATTCTGGATCATCCATGGCGTGTCATGCCGCCGCCGGGATCTGGCATGCGACAGGAATTTGCGACGCAGACAGCTTGCGTGGGCGTCCGATGCGTGCATTCTATATCAGTCGTTCTAAAACGCAAACGCGCCCGCTTCGGCGGTCGCCAGCGAAGGGTGATCCCGTTGATCCGCTTCTATTTCCATCCCACGCCCAACCCGGCCAAGGTCGCGCTCTTCCTGGAGGAGACGGGACTTCCCTACGAGGTGATCCCGGTGGACACCGCCAAGGGCGAGCAGCACCTGCCGGCGTTCCGCGCCATCAATCCCAACGGCAAGGTGCCGGCCATCGTGGATACGGACGGGCCGGGGGGCGTCGAGGCGCGGGTGTTCGATTCCACCGCCATCCTCATCTATCTCGCGGAGAAGACTGGCCGCTTCGGCGGCGACCCCAAGGACCGTCCGGAACTGCTGTCCTGGCTCCTCTTCATCGCCAGCGGGCTCGGGCCATTCTCCGGTCAGGCGGTGCATTTCCAGCACGCTGCGCCTGATGGCCTCGGCTATGCCGTGAACCGCTACAGGCGCGAGGCGGAGCGGCACTATCAGGTGCTCGACGACCTCCTCGCCACCCGCCCCTACATCACGGGCAAGGACTACACCATCGCTGACATGTCGGCCTGGGGCTGGGTCCTCCGGGCATCGCGGGTGCTGAAGGGCGAGGACGATCCTCTCGCGCGCTTCCCGCACATCAAGCGCTGGTTCGCCGAGATCGATGCCCGTCCCGCGGCCGTCCGCGCCCGCGAGGTGGGCAAGGACCACACGTTCAAGGCCTCGGGCGACGAAGCCTCCCGGCGCGCGCTCTTCCCCTCCAACTATCCGCCCGCGGCGGAGTGAGCGATGAAGAGAGCGGCCATGAAGATTCAGGGAAAGCGGATCCTCCTCACCGGCGGATCAAGCGGTATCGGCCGCGCCATCGCCACCGCGCTGGCGGCGGAGGGGGCGCGCCTCGTGCTCACCGGCCGCCGGCCGGACGTGTTGGCGGAGGCGGTGGGCGCGCTGAAGGCCTCCGGCGCCGAGGCCCACGGGATCGTCGGCGATGTGACTGACCCAACCGCCCGGGCGGCCATGCTGGACGGCGCGTTGGCGGCGCTCGGAGGGCTCGACATCCTCATCAACAATGCGGGTGGCGTGCGCGCCGGCCGGCTGGAGCAGACGAGCGAAGCCGACATCCGCGCCATGATCGAGGTGGACCTGATCGCGCCCATCCTCCTCACCCGCGCCGCGCTGCCGGCGCTGCGCGCGAGCGGGGAGGGGCTGATCGTGGACATCACCTCCGCCATCGCGCTCATCGGCATGCCGTTCTACGCCACCTACGCAGCAGCGAAGGCGGGGCTCGCGCGCTTCGACGAGGCCCTGCGGCGGGAACTGGCGGGGGAAGGCGTGCGGGTGCTCACCGTCTATCCCGGTGCGACCGACACGCCCATGATGCGCAGCAGCCGCGCCGGACCGGAGGTCGGCTTCAGCCGCGAGCCGGCCGAGGCGGTTGCCGAGGCGGTCGTGGCGGGCATCGTGTCCGACGCCTTCGAGGTGGTGCGGGGCGGCGAGGCGCGGGCGCAAATGATCGCCCTCAACCGGAGTGACCCGCTCGCGCTCGACGCCCGCTTCGCCACCCTCAAGGATGCGCTCGGGGAAGCGGTGCGCGACCACGCCGCCCTTTAGCGCTCACGCCTCCACCCGGATGCCCACGTCGCCCTGACGGTCGATCACCGACAGGGCGGCGGTGGCGCCCACCCGCTCCACTTTCACGTCGATCTTCCCATCCGCGACGGCGAGGCCTGTGAGGGTGAGCGTGTCGAGGAATTCCGGCAGCATGGGCCTCTCGAACACCGCCCGCCGTTCCGCCACGTCGAAGCCCAGACCCAGGGACGCCTGCAGAAGCGCCAGCGGCGCCGCCGCTGCCCAGGCCTGCGGCGCGCAGGCGACCGGATAGCCCACCGGTCCCCTGTTGCGTTGGCGCGCGAAGCCGCAGAACAGCTCGGGGATTCGTCGCAGGTCGAAATAGACCGAGGCGCGGAACAGCCCCTCGAAGATGCGCGCCGCCTCGGCCCGGAAGCCGTAGCGGGCAAGCCCCAGCGCGACCACCGCATTGTCGTGCGGCCACACCGAGCCATTGTGATAGCTCATGGGATTGAACCGCGCCTCGCCCGCCGCGAGCGTCCGCACGCCCCAACCCGAGAACGAACTGCTGGTCATCAAGGTCGCCGCCACCGCTTCCGCCCGCTCCGGCAAGGCGATGCCCGCGAACAGGGCGTGCCCGGCATTGGAGGTGCGCACACGGCAGGGCGCCTTGTCGCCGTCCAGCGCCAGCACATAGGTGCCGAGGGCCGGATCGAAGAAGGCGGCATCGAAGACAGTTCGCATGTCGCGTGCCCGCGCCGCGTAAGCCTCCGCCGCGGCCGGCGCGCCAAGCGCGTGGGCGATGGCGGTCGCCGCATTCCACGCGGCATAGGCATAGCCCTGCACCTCGACCAGTGCGATGGGGCCTTTCGCGAGCCGTCCATCCGCGTGGAAGATGCTGTCGTGGCTGTCCTTCCAGCCTTGATTGACCAGACCATCGCCGCGCCGGCGGCCGTATTCGATGAAGCCGTCGCCGTCGCGGTCGCCGTGCTCGCGCATCCAGCCCAGCGCCGCCTCGACGGCCGGCCATAGCATGCGGACCGTCTCCAGATCGCCGGTGCGCGCCAGATAGGCGCCGGCCAGCATCACGAAGAGCGGGGTGGAATCGATGCTGCCGTAATAGCGGCGAAACGGCACCTCCCCCAGCTCCGCCATTTCGCCGAACCGCACCTCGTGCAGGATCTTGCCG
>JAEWBL010000347.1 GCA_023391175.1 Pseudomonadota bacterium | reverse complement strand
GCCCAGCAGCGCCTCGGAATTACGGTACGCGGTGGTCAGCGCCTCGTTCACCGGGAAGCGCCCGCGTAGGCCGCGCTCCCACGGCATGAGACCGCGAAAGATGGGGAGTTTCAGATAGTTGACCTCGGCGATGCCATCCGCCAGAGCGGCCGAGGCGGCGGCCGGAAATCGGGTGATGGTGTCGGTCGCCTCCAGCACCAGAGCGGTCGCGCCCTGGCCGAACTGGGCGACCAGCACCCGCTCGCCGGGGCGCATGTCTTCCATGACCCGCGCCAGCATCACGAGGGCATGGGCGGAGCCGGTGTCTCCGCATTCCAGATCAAGGGGTTGCGCCAGTTTTGCCCCACCGAGACCGGCTGCCTGCGCCACCGCCTTTGCCGCTCCGGGAATGACGCACGGCAGGACGAAATGGTCGATCTCGGTCGCGGAAAGTCCAGCCCTTCCAAGGGCTTCCGCGATGGCGCGCGGCACGAGGTCGAGGAAGCCTTCCTCCCGCACCCAGCGCTCCTCCCAATCGGTGGCGAGCGAGCGGTCGGGGGCGCGGTAGCGCTCGATGAAAGGGGCGGAGAGGCTGGCGCCGCCGCGATAGGCGAGGAGGTCCGGCCCGCACCCGATGAGGGCACTGACACCCCCGTCCGAATAGCGCATTTCGGCGGTTCCACCCGGGGTGTTCAGTGGCAGTTCGGCAGCAATCAGCAATGCCGGGTCCGACGATTCAAGAGCGGCATGCAGCGCGAGCAGCCCGCACCTCATGGTACCTCCGACATCCTGCGTCCGGGTCGCCTCGGGGAGGCGAAGGGCGGCATGGATGAGGGACGCCTGCTGCGGCTCGGCGAATACCGGTGTCGTGGTGGCGAAGGTGAGGGCGCGGACGGCGGCGCGGGCCTCGGGGACCCCGTTGCGCTCGGCTTGCGCCAGACACGCCCGGGCGGCGGCGACGCCCATGGTGATGGGGTCTTCGTCCCAATAGGCCAAAGTGCGGGCGCCCCGGGTCTCGCCTCGGGGGCAGAGCCAGCCCATGGTGGCGGCCATGGCGGCGCGCTGGAGGCGCAGGCGCGGCAGGTGGATCGCGAGTGCTGTGATGCCCGTCATGTGGTGCCCGTCTGTGCGGCCGGGGGAGGGGGCCTCATCGCCTGCCACGCGCCGAACGTCGGGGCCGACGGCGCGCGGGAAAGCCGATTGCCGCCCGCATTTCGGCAGTATAATAATCAGAACGTTCGGTCAATAAATATCCAAACGGGGGACGCCATGGAAGACGTGGGGACGGATCAGGAGCACATCGCCATCGTCGGAGCCGGGCAGGCGGCCGCTTCCCTCGCGCTGCGCCTGAGGCACGGCGGCTATTCCGGCGCGCTGACGATCTTTGGCGACGAGCCGCACCCGCCCTATCAGCGTCCGCCGCTCTCCAAGGCCTATCTCAAGCGGGAGTGGACGGTGGACCGGCTTTATCTGCGCCCCACCGAGTTCTGGAGCGGCCTCGGCGTTGAGGTGGTGACGGACGCGCCCGTCACTGTGCTCGATCCGGTTGCCCGCACTTTGGAGGTGGGCGGACGCAGCGTCCCGTGGACCAAGCTGGCGCTCGCCACCGGCACCCGCCCGCGTCCGCTGCCCCCGGAATTTACAGGTCTTTCAGGCGTCTATGAGCTGCGCAGCCTTGCCGATGCGGATCGGCTGGCGGGCGAGATCCGTCCCGGCCGGCGGCTGCTCGTGCTCGGCGGCGGCTATGTGGGGCTGGAGACGGCGGCGGTGGCGGCGAAGGCCGGGCTCGCCGTCACCGTGGTGGAGCGGGCCGCGCGCATTCTGGAGCGCGTCGCCTGCGCCGAGACGTCCGATGCCATCCGGGCGCTCCATGCGGGCCACGGCGTGCGCATTCTCGAAGGCCGCAGCGTCGCCGCGGTCGAGGCACAGGACGGCGCCGTCGCGGCGGTGGCTCTGGACGACGGCCCGCGCCTGGAGGTGGATGCGGTGCTGGTGGGCATCGGTGTCCTGCCGCGCGACGAACTCGCCCGCGCGGCCGGCATCGCCTGCGAGAACGGCATCGTGGTGGACGTGCACGGCCGCACTTCGGCGCCCGGCGTCTGGGCAGCGGGCGATTGCGCGGCCTTCCCCTTCCAGGGTCTGCCGACCCGGCTGGAAAGCGTGCAGAATGCGGTGGATCAGGCGGAATGCGCCGCCGACGACATGCTCGGCCACACCCGCGCCTATGCGCCGGTGCCGTGGTTCTGGTCCGACCAGTACGACATGAAACTGCAGATCGTCGGCCTCAATCGCGGTTACGACGCGGTGCTGCGCCGGCGGTCCGAACGGGGCGAATCGCTCTGGTATTTCCGCGACGGGCGGATGATCGCGGTGGACGCGCTGAATGATGCGCGCACCTACATGGCGGCGAAGAAGCTGCTGGAGGCGGGCGCCGTTCTCACGCTGGACGAGGTGGCGGCGGAGGGGTTCGACCCGGTGGCGCGGATGAAGCGGACGGCGGCGTGAGGGGGGCGGCTAGGTTCTGACTGTCGAGAAGGGCAATGATTTAGAGCGCTGTCATGCCCCGGCTTGTCCGGGGCATCCACCCGACCGCGGGCTCGGTGCTCGATCGCCAAAAGGCCAGCCCAGACGCGAAGCGGATCCCCCGGACAAGCCGGGGGATGACGGCGGGCAATGCGGGTCAAGCCCTCTACCGGCCGCTGCGTCGGCCCCTTCAGCCGCCCTCACTCCTTCCCGCCGCGCCCCTCATGCCGTGCCGAATGCCGCCCGTCCGGCTTCGCATGCGCCGTGCCGCTCGTGGGCGCGGGGGCGCTGGCGTAGCCTTTCACGAAGAGGTCCACCGTGCGGTCGGCCAGCTCGTTGGGCGTCACGGCGCCGTCGGCGTGGTACCAGGTATAGGTCCAGTTGATCATGCCGAAGAACAGCATGGTGTCCACGTGGGCCGTGCTGGAATGGGCGAGATCCGGCCGCAATTGCAGGAGGATGTCCCTGACATAGGCGATCAGCTCGCGCTGCTTCGCCACCAGCACCTTGCGCGTCTCGGGGGCGAGGAATTCCGCGCAGGTGAGCAGCGCCACGTGCTGGTCGCGCGAGACGGAATAGACATCGAGGAACAGGCGGGTGAGCTGGCGGAAGCGCTCCTCCGGGTCCTGATAGCCGTAGAGGGTCTGCCGGCACTTCATGAGGAGGCTTTCCACATGCGAGGTCAGCAGGTCGGAAAGGATCGCCTCCTTGGAGGTGAAATAGTGATAGAGCCGCGACTTGGAGCACTCGCACGCCTCGGCGATGTCGCCGATGGAGGTGGCCGCATAGCCGCGCTGCGCGAACACCGACGCCGCCCGTTCGAGGATGGTGTCGTGGATATTGTCGTATTCGGCTGAGCGCGTTCTCGCCACGGCGGCCACACCTGCAAGAATGTTCCGATCATTCGGTCTATAGGCGCATGGGGCGGCGGTGCCAAGGGCGGCGAGCGCGGGAGAGGTATGTTGGAGGGCTTCTGAAGGATAGAACGCAGGCGCCCCGGACTTTCCCCAACCTCACCGCGCGTGCCTTCCCCGCCTTCCCCATGGTAGCCTCGCCGCGTCAACGCGCCAGCAACGTTGATGCAGATCAAAATCACCGTTTACATAGACCAGTCGTTCGGTCTATTAATTCGCCAACCGGGAGCGGCCACAAGAGCCGCGTGTTTCAACGGTCGGATGGGGGAGGAGCCACATGCAGCATCCTGAGGTGGAGTCGCTCGACCGCGACGGTATTCTGAAGCTCCAGCGCGAGGGCCTTGCCGGCCTCGGCGCGCGTCTCGCGCAGTGCGACACCTGGAAGGCGCATTTCGCGCAGGCCGGCATGAAGCCGGAGGATCTCGCCAGCGAGGACGGCCTCGCCAACGCCCCGTTCATGGACAAGTCGCTGCTGCGCGATCTTTATCCCTTCCCGTTCCTCACCGTCCCCATGGACAAGGTGGAGCGCTTCGTCGCCACCTCCGGCACCACCGGCCTGCCGGTGACCTTCGGCATGACGAAGAACGATCTGCACAGCCTGCTGCCCTCCCAGATGGCGCGCCTGCTCACCGCGGCGGGCGTGAAGCCCGGCTTCCGCGCCTATCAGGGCTATGGCTACGGCCTGTGGATCGGCGGGCCGGCGCTGGATGCCGGCTTTTCCGCCGTGGGGTGCACCAATTTCCCCATCGGCCCCGGCCGCGGCGAACTGGCCGCCCGCTGGCTGCGCGACCATGCCTATGACGTCGCCTCCATGTCGCCTCTGTGGCTGATGACGCTCGTACAGGCGGCGAAGCATCAGGGCATCAACCCGCGCAACGACTGGACGCTGAAGGTCGCCATCCTCGGCGGCCAGTCGGTCTCGGCGGAGTTCCGCGCGCAGCTGGAAGCCGAGATGCCCGAGGGCTTCATGAGCCACAACATCTACGGCACCACGGAAGCCGGCGGGCCGATCCTCGCCATCTCCACGCCCTTCACCCACGCGGATGACGAACTCCAGCTCCTCAACGAGGATACGGTGATCGTCGAGATCCTCGATCCCAAGACCATGAAGCCGGTGTCCGAGGGCGAGGTGGGTGAGATCGTCATCACCACCCTGCGCAAGGAAGCGTCCCCCGTGGTCCGCTGGCGCACCCGCGATCTCGTGCGCCTTTCCCCGCGCCCCTATGACTGCCCCTCCGGCCGGCGCGGCATGCGCAAGATCGGCCGGATCATCGGGCGCACCGACGACATGATCAAGTTCAAGGGCGTCATCGTCTTCCCGTCGCAGATCGAGGACGTGATCGCCGGCATTCCCGGCCTCGCCAAGGAAGCCTGGCAGATCTACGTCGACAAGGAAGCCACCACCATCGGCAAGATGACCGTGGCGGTGGAGGCGGTCGCCGCCTCCCAGCGTCCGGGCGAGGATGCGGCGGCCGACGTGCGGCGCGAGATCAAGGCCCGCCTCGGCATCAACGTGAACGTGGAGTGCCACCCGGAAGGGGAGCTGCCGCGCTACGAGGCCAAGGCCACGCGCGTGCTGCACCGGCCCGAAGCGACCCACTGAGGCGGCCTTGGCAGAGGCTCTTTCCATGGACGCACCCGCCTTCGAGCGGGTGCGCGCGCGCATTGCCGCTGCCACCGCCGCCTGGGCGGCGGGGATGACGCTGGCCGAGATCCGCGACAGCTTCGAGGCGTTTCTCGGCGCTGGCGAGGGCGCGCCGGAGGTGACGCGCACGCCCCTCACCCTCGCCGGCCTGCCCGCCTGCGCCTTCGATGCGCCGGGGGGCGATGCCGCCCGCGTGCTGCTCTATTGCCATGGCGGCGGCTTCCAGATCGGCTCCGTGCGCTCCCATGCGGGGCTGATGGCGCGGCTCGCGCTCGCGAGCGGGATGCGGGTGATCGGCTTCGACTACCGCCTCGCCCCCGAACTCCGCTTTCCGGCGGCGCATGACGATGCCTTCGCCGTCTATCGCGCGCTGGTGGAGGCGGGGGAACCGCCGCTCGCGCTGGTGGGCGATTCCGCCGGTGGGGCGCTGGCGCTGGGGACCGTCCAGAGGGTGCGGGATGCGGGATTGGCGCTGCCCAAGGCGCTGGTGCTGCTCTCACCCTGGCTCGATCTCACCATGGGCGGGGAGAGCTATGTGGCGCTGGCGGAGAAGGACATCTTCTCCCGCCCCGAGCAGTTGAAGGCCATGGCGCGCACCTATCTCGGCCGGACCCACGCGCCGGACGATCCCGCCGCCTCGCCGGTTCTGGGCGATCTTGCCGGCCTGCCGCCGATGCTGGTGCATGCGGGCGGGCACGACATCACGCTGGACGACAGCCACCTCCTCGCCCGCCGCGCGGCGGAGCAGAGCGGGCGGGTTCAGGTCGAGGTGTTCCCCGGCATGTGCCACCATTTCCAGGTGTTCGAGGAATTGCCCGAGGCAGCGGCGTCGCTCTCCCGCATCGGCGCCTTCCTGCGCGGGCTCTGAAACCCGGCCTCCTCCCGACGCCTTTCGACGTCGCATGTGCCGGGCGCACTCGCCGGCCTCCCGCCACCGCCGGGAGGCCGGTTTTTTCGTGGGCTACACGGGTTTGCCTTTGTCTTTCCAACCCGCACCGGCCGTCATGGCCGGGCTTGTCCCGGAAGTCGGCTGTTGCC
>JAEWBL010000321.1 GCA_023391175.1 Pseudomonadota bacterium | reverse complement strand
CGACGAGATAGAGCGTCTTGCGGCCATACATCTGGCACAAGCGCCCGAAGATGGGCAGGAAGGACGCGAAGGCGACGAGATAGCCCAGCGACACCCAGCTCACCGCATGCAGCCCGGCATCAAACGTGGTGGCCAGCGTCGGGAGCGCGAGCTGGACGATGGTCGCATCGAGTTGGCCGACGAAGGCGCCGATGCAGACGAGACCGACGATAATCCAGGAATGCCACGGCAGGGCTTCAAGAGCTGCGAGGGGCGCCGGTTCGTGCGTGAGGCGGGCCCTCAATGGACTGCGCCCGGGCCCGTCCGGTGCGGAGCCGCCTGGAAATCTCTGGTCCATCGATCCGTCGTCGCTGTGTCCGGGGATGTTCTAGTCGATGGCGGCGGGGCTTGTCATGCGGGCGGGGGATGCTGCGCAGTGCTGGAGATCGGTCGGGCGATCTTCTATCACCGCTCCACTCTGCCGCCGGGACGACGCGGCGCAATCGGGGACGGCATATGGCGCGAAGGCTCGATCTGACGGGACGGGTGGCGGTGGTGACGGGCGGGGCGAGCGGCATCGGCCTTGCGGCCGCAACGGCCATGGCCGAGGCCGGCGCGCGCGTCATCCTCGCCGACCGTGACGGGGACGCGGCCGGACGCGCCGCGGCGGGCATCCCTGGCGCCGAAGCGCTCGCGCTCGACGTTACCGACGAGGCGGCGGTCTCCGCTGCGTTCGCGCAGGTGGTGGCCGGCCATGGCGGCCTCGATATCCTCGTGAACAATGCCGGCCTCTCCATCCGCAAGGGGCTGACGGAGCTGGACCTCGCCGACTGGGAGAAGGTGTTCGCGGTGAACGTCACCGGCGGCTTCCTCTGCGCGCGCGCTGCGGTGCCGTCGATGACGGCCCGGGGCGGCGGCGCCATCGTGAACGTTACGTCCATCATGGGGCTGAGCGGCGGGGGGCCTTATCCCAACCCGGCCTATCAGGCGAGCAAGGGCGCGGTGGTGAATTTCACCCGTGCGCTGGCCATTGAACTGGCGCCGGTGAAGATCCGCGTCAATGCGGTTGCGCCCACCTGGGTGCGCACGCCCTTCATCGATCCCCTGATGCGCGATCCGGACAAGCTCGCCGCCATCGAGAGGCTGATGCCGCTCGGCCGCATCGCCGAGCCGGAGGAGGTGGCGGACGCCATCCTGTTCCTCGCGAGCCCCATGGCGGCCATGGTGACGGGCCACGTGCTGGCAGTGGACGGAGGTTTCCTGGCGCAGTGAGCAGCCGGGCGTCTTCGCCATGAACCAGCTGTCCCGGTCTCGGCGGTCTGCCCAGGGGTTCACACCGCTGGCCCGCGTCGGCGATGCGTGTTTCGGCCTCTTGCTGGGGTTCAGGCGTGGCGACGGGAAAGCCTGGCGACCTCGCCGAGGCAAGTCTGCGGCGTGCCGAAAGCAGAGGCGAGGGTCGTCACCCGGCGGAACAGTGGGGCGAGGACGTATTCATCCGAGAAGCCGATGGCCCCGTGCATCTGCACGCAGTCCTTCAGGACCATGCGCGCGGTCGTCGAAGCCTTCGTTTTGGCCATCGCGCAGGCCATGCGCTCCGTCTCGCCGCCGAAGCTCAGGGCGGCCTCGCAGACGAGTGCCCAGGCCGCCATATGGGCGACATGCAGCGATGCCGCCCGGTGTTGCAGCGCCTGGAAAGCGCCGATGGGTTGGCCGAATTGGGTGCGGACGCGGAGATAGTCCATCGTGAGGGCGAGCGCGCTGCGCACGAGCCCCATCAGGCTGGCGGCTGCGCCGAGGCGCAGCCGGTCTATGGCCATGTTGAACGCGGCCATCGCGCGGGGCCCGTGCGCCAGTTCGCGGCCGGCGCCACGCGGCAGGGAAAAGACGCGTTGCCCGCTGCCGTCGATGGTCCGGCGCAGCGGTACGGCTTCGAGCTCGGCGGTCCGTATGGCGGTGATCCGGAAGGACTGGCCCTCGCCGTCCGCGCAGATGATCTCGTCGGCCCAATGCGCGTCGAACAGTACCAGGTCCGCCCCGGGCGACAGGGGGAAGGCGCCGGGTTCCGCCAGCAGGACGATCGCCTCTCCGTCGATCATTCGCCGCAGGAGAGCCGCCGCCGCTGCGCTTTCGCAATCGGCGAGAAGCGGCGCGATGGCCAATACGGCCGGCAACGGCTCGGGCGCCAGCGTCGCGGCGGCGCCCTCGAGCAGCATCACCATGTCGAGGGCCGTGCCGCCCCACCCGTCTAAGGCCTCGGGAACGAGCAGCCCCGGCCAGCCGGCACCACTGATCTGCGCCCATCGGGCGCGGTCGATGCGTGGCCACGCCTCGCCGGCAGCGCGGGTCCGCGCCCCCCCGTCGCCGAGGAGCTGGACCAGGCTGTCGCGCATCAGAACCTGCTCGGGCGTGGGCTCGATCATGGCCGCTTCCCCTTTGGAAGTTTCAGCACGCGGTCGGCAATGAGGCCGCGCTGGATCTCGTTGGTGCCCCCGTAGATCGACAGGCGGCGGGACTGGAGGAACAGCTCGCTGAAATCGATCACGGCACCGGCCATCATCTCGGGCAGCTTCAGCGGTGCGGCTGAGCCGGCCAGCTCCTGGGCGATGTCGAGCACGCGCTGGGTCGTCTCCGTGGAGAGAATCTTGAGGCCGGAGGGATCCCCCGCTTTGCCACTGGCGGCGGCGGTCAGGACCTGGAGAAAGGCCGCAGTCAGCGCCGCCACCTCCATCTCCGCCTCCGCGACCTTGAACTGCCCGTATTCCCCAAGCGCCGGCCCAAGCGCCCGCGCCATTCGCCGCACACGCTCCAGCGCGCGCAGGGCGTGAGAGGGGGCGCCGAGCTGGATGCGCTCTTCGTCGAGAAGGGCGGTCACGATGTTCCAACCGCCGTCGAGCGTACCCACCACGTTCGCGCGGGGCACCCGAACGTCATCGAAGAACACCTCGCAGAACTCGCACTCATCGGCGAGGGTGCGGATGGGGCGGCGGGAGATGCCGGGCGACTTCAGATCGACGAGGATGAAGGTGATGCCTTGCCGGCGGGGCAATTCTTCGTTGGTACGCACCAGGGCGTAGATCCAGTCCGCATGATGGCCCCAGGTGGTCCAGATCTTGTGGCCGGTGACGACAATCTCTTCGCCTTCCACGCGCCCGCGCGTCCTCAGCGACGCGAGGTCGGAGCCTGCGCCGGGCTCCGAATAGCCCTGGCACCAGATCACGTCCCCATTGAGGATCGCGGGCAGGTGCCGCGCCTGCTGCTCGGGCGTGCCGAAGCGCTGGAGGATGGGGCCGATCTGGTTGAGCCCCTGGGTCGGCAGCTCCGGCGCGCCGATGCGGGCGGCCTCCTCCATCAGGATCACCTGCTCCACCGGCGAGGCGCCCATGCCGCCGAACGCCTTCGGCCAATGGGGTGCGATCCATCCG
>JAEWBL010000283.1 GCA_023391175.1 Pseudomonadota bacterium | reverse complement strand
CGCGGCGGTGGAGGCCCGCGTCGCGGCCACGTGCGCGGGTCTGCCGGCCTATGCGCGGCCGGCGCGCGTGCGCGTCATTGATGTGCCGGCGGCCAAGGCCGCCGGCCTCTTCACCGACAACGGGCGCATCCGCCGGCGCGTGGCGCACGACCTGCTCGCCGCCGACGTGGCCGCAGCCGTCTGACACCCTCTTTACCAACCATCATCAGAAAGGCATCGGCCATGAGCTTCCATGACCGCCTGACCCGTGAGACCGCGGCCGCGCGCGAAAGCTTTCTCGCCATCCCCCTCGTCGCCAACGCCCCGCGCACGGGGGGCCCGCGTGAACTCTACCTGGCCTTCCTCACCGAGGCCTACCACCACGTGAAGCACACCTTCCCGCTGCTCGCGCTGGCGGCCTCGCGCACGCAGGACGAGCGCTATCAGGGGGCCCTCCTCGAATACATGGAGGAGGAGCGCGGGCACGAGAAGTGGATCCTCGACGACATTCGCGCCATGGGCGGAGATGCCGAGGCGGCGCGCACCGGACAACCGGGGCAGGCCTGCCGGGTGATGGTGGGCTTCTCTTATTACGCCATCCAGCATGTGAGCCCCTACGCCATGCTCGGCAGCGTGCATGTGCTGGAAGGCATGTCGGTTCTGCTCGCCGATCAGCTCGCGGCGACCCTGGCGCGGACGTTCGGGAGCGTGGGCGGCGCCGGCTTCTCCTACCTCACCTCCCACGGCAGCCTCGACCAGGAGCATGTGGCCTTCTTCCGCTCGCTGGTGGACGGCATCGAGGACACGTCCGTCCAGGACATCATCATCGACCATTCGCGGATGTTCTATCGCCTCTACGGCGACATCTTCCGCGAGCTCGGCGCCCGCGCGGAGCTGAGCCATGCGGCCTGAGCGATCTCCGCGTGATGTGAAGTGCGTGCTCGTCACCGGCGGCGGCTCCGGCATCGGCCGGGCGCTGGCGCTGGAGGCCGGTCGGCGCGGCATGGTCGTGGCGGTGTGTGGCCGCCGCGCGGCGGCGCTGGAGGAAACCGCGGCGGCGCTGCCGTCTTCGGCCCGCCCCCTCGTCATCCCGGCCGATCTCACCCGGCTGGAGGACCGCGCCCGCATCGCAGCCGGGCTGAAGCAGGCGTGGGGGCGGCTCGACCTCCTGTTCAACAATGCCGGCCGCGTCGATGGCGGTGATGTGGAGGAGATGGGCGACGGGGCGCTGGAAGATCTCTTCCGCACAAATGTCGTCGCGCCCATGGCGCTGACGCGGGACCTCGCCCCGCTGCTCGCCGCCGCGCGGCCGGCGCGGGTGGTGAACGTGGGCTCGGTGTTCGGCGACATCGCCTATCCGGGCTTTGCTGCCTATTCGGCCTCCAAGTTCGCCTTGCGCGGCTATTCCAGCGCACTCCGGCGGGAGTGGAAGGGGCGCGGCATTGCCGTCACCTATGCCGCGCCGCGCGCAACGCGGACCGATGCGGCGGCGGCCTTCACCGATCTCATCGCCAAGACCGGCATGCGGCTCGACACGCCGGAGAAGGTCGCCGCACACATCTGGCGGGCGGTGGACGCTGGCCGCGATGCCGCCTACCCCGCCGGTCCCGAGCGCCTGTTCGTGCTCCTCCAGCGCCTCTTCCCCAAGCTCATCGACCGCTCCCTCGCGCGCCCCGGCGCCTGAGCCCCCTACATCCGAACCATAAGGATAAAACCATGCGCGCAACCCTCTTCCTTGGCGCCCTGCTCTCCGCCGCCTTCACCGTTTCCGCCGGCGCCGCACCCGCCGACGACCCCGTCCTCGGGCAGGTGAAGCAGATCCAGACCCGGTGGGAGACCATCAAGTTCACGGTGCCGGAAGGCGACAAGCAGACCGACCAGATGACCGTCCTCGGCGCCGATGCCGATAGCCTCGCCGCCAAATATCCTGACCGGGTTGAGGTCCTGATCTGGGACGGCATCGTCACCAGTGAGCGCGCCTCTCTGGTCAATCCCATCTCGGCGCTGTCGCTCGCCACCCGCGCCCGCGACACGCTGGAGAAGGCGTACAAGATGAACCCGACCGTGCTCGATGCCGGCGCGCCCACCAGCCTCGGCGTGCTCTACTACCGGGTGCCCGGCTTCCCGGTGGCGTTCGGCGACAAGGCGAAGGCGCGCCAACTGCTGGAGCAGGCCACCAAGACCGCGCCCGACGGCCTGGACGCCTGGTATTTCTACGGCGATTTCCTGATGACCCAGGGCGAATATGCGAAGGCCCGCGAGGCCTTCATCCACGCGCTCGCCATTCCCGTGCGCGCCGACCGTGCGCTGTGGGACGAAAATCGCCGGCTGGTCATCACCGAGAAGCTTGAGCAGATCAAGGCCAAGCACTGATGGCGAAGGACGCGCGGCCGCTCACAGGCGCGGCGCCAGGGGCGGCGCCGCTTTCCGGCCTTTGGCACTGGCTCGGCCGCCAGCTCGCCCGCCCCGAAGGGGGCGGGGGCGCGCTGGTGGGGCGGGCGATGTCACTTGCAAATCGCGAGCCCTACCGGCTGGCGATCGAAGCCCTTGGCCCCGCCCAGAGGCACCGCGTGCTGGAAATCGGCTTCGGGCCGGGGGCGGGCATCGCGGAGCTGGCCGAGCGCGTTCCGGGCGGT
>JAEWBL010000246.1 GCA_023391175.1 Pseudomonadota bacterium | reverse complement strand
CTCAAGGACCGTGGGGGCATATGGTTCGGATGGAGCGGGCGGATCGCGCCGGACCCCTCCGACACGCCGCAGTCGACGAAGCACGCCGGCGTAACCTATGCCGTGGTGGACCTCACCAACGAGGACTACCAGGAATATTACAACGGCTTCGCCAACCGGGTGCTATGGCCCGTACTGCACTACCGGGTGGATCTCTCGGAATTCTTCCGCTCGGATCTCTCCGGCTACATCCGCGTCAACCGGATGTTCGCCGATCATCTGGAGAAGATCATCCGGCCGGACGACATCCTGTGGATTCACGACTACCACATGATGCCACTTGCCAAATATCTCAGGGAACGCGGCCATAACAACCGCATCGGCTTCTTCCTGCACATTCCCATGCCGCCGGCGGATATCATCCAGGCCTTGCCGCAGCATGCCGACACCGTAGGGGCGCTCGCCCATTACGATCTCGTCGGCTTCCAGACCGAAGGCGACCGGGAGAATTTCGCCCGCTATCTGGAAACCCGCGGTGGCCAGTCCACGCCCGACGGTACCGGCTGCGACATCGGCGGCCGGCGCGTGCGCCTCGGCACCTTCCCCGTGGGCATTGAAACAGGCGCCTTCGCGCGGCGGGCCCGGCACGCGAGCCGCACCCGCTTCGTGAAGGCGTTCGACGAGAGCCTGTCCGGCCGCAAGCTCATCATCGGCGTGGACCGGCTGGACTATTCCAAGGGCATCCCCAACCGGCTCGACGCCTACGACCATTTCCTGCGCACGGAGCCGGACTGGCACGACCGCGTGACCTACGTGCAGATCACGCCCAAGAGCCGCACCGATGTGCCGGAATACCAGGACATGGACCGGCACGTCTCCCACCGCGCCGGGCAGATCAACGGTGCCTACAGCGACGTGTCCTGGACGCCGCTGCGCTACGTGAACCGCACCTATTCGCGCTCGGCCCTTGCCGGATTCTACCGCCGCGCCGACGTGGCGATGGTGACCCCGCTGCGCGATGGCATGAACCTCGTCGCCAAGGAATTCGTCGCCGCGCAGGACCCGGCCGACCCCGGCGTGCTGCTCCTGTCCCAGTTCGCGGGGGCGGCGAGTGAATTGGGGACGGGCGCACTCATCGTCAATCCGCACGATACCGAGGGCGTGGCCGCCGCGCTGCGCCGGGCGTTGGAGATGCCGCTGGCGGAGCGGCGCGAGCGCCATCGCCGGATGATGCGGGTGCTGGACGCCCACGACATCAACCGCTGGGCCGAGGACTTCCTCGCGGCGCTGGCGCCCGAACCGCAGCCGGAGCGCCGCGAAATAGCCCTGCCCCGCGCCGCGGTGCGCAGCATCGTGCGCCTGCCGGTGGGCTGGGGATCGAGCGCGCTGCCGCGCGGCGCGTGAGAACGCCCTCGGACCGGACTGCGGGGGATAAGTCCCGCCGCTTTCCTGTTGGCGCCCGGCCGGCAAGCCTATAAAGAGGCTTCGGCTGCGGGCGTGGCGGAACTGGTAGACGCAGCGGACTCAAAATCCGCCGTCCTCACGGATATGTCGGTTCGAGTCCGACCGCCCGCACCATCTTTCCTCGAGCTATGTCGCCCGCCAACCCATCGCGTTTCGTTCGCGCGATGCCGCCGGCCAACCCATCGCGGGGGGTTCTCCGCCCAATCCTCTCGTCTCGTCAGTGCGTGTTGGCGCGATCCGCGATGGCCGCGAGGCCGGCGCTGGCGCACGCCTCATCCTTGTCACCGCCCGGCGCGCCGCCGACCCCGATGGCGGCGACGATCTCGTCGCCGCGCATCACGCCCACGCCGCCGGCCAGCGCGATCACGTTCGGGATGGTGGTGAGCGAGGTGCCCGCGCCGCCGGGATATTTCGCGACGATCTCGGCGAAGGCGCTGGAGCGGTCGAACTTGAAGATGGGGCCGAGCGTGGCCACCGTGTAGGCTTTGCGGAAGGCCGTGTCCGGCGTGTGGACCGTGGCATGGTCTGCCTTCAGCGTCGCCTTCACGAGGCCCGACGCGTCCACGACCGTGGCCGTGACCGGCCATCCCTTGGCCTCGCACGCCTTCACCGCCGCCGTCGCCGCCTCCACCGCGAGAGCAAGCGGCAGCGCATAGCCGCTATAGCCCACCTGCGCCGTGGCGGGACCGGCCCAACAGGCGGCGGCGAGCAGAAGCGCGGCGGCGATCGTCCTTGATGTCACGATGTGTCCTCTCCCAATGGGCGAGCGGCGCACGATGGCGTCGCCAAGCTGTAACCTTTTATACTATTTTTTTAAGGTTACATGAGGGCCGTAACTTGTCAATGGCATTTGATCCGGTTTCTGGCGATCCCGCCCACCTCACACCCGCCTGAACCAAACCGCCCCGCCGGCATTGACTGCAGGACACAAGCTGGAGCGACGACGCCATGGCCGAGATGACGCTGGACGAAGTGGTGGAGAAGATGCGCGACATCGATTTCACCACCCTCTTCACCAAAAGCGAGGGTGGCGCGCTGGCCGGGCGGCCCATGAGCAACAATGGCGACGTGGACTATGACGGCAGCAGTTTCTTCTTCGCGCAGGAAGATGCCCGCGCGGTGAGCGAGATTTCTCGCGACCCCAACGTGGGGCTTGCCCTTCAGGGCACGAGCGGCATCCTCGGCCAGCGCCCCTTCTTCGCCACCGTGGAGGGCAAGGCGCAGATCATCCGCGACAAGGCCGCCTTCGAGGCGCGCTGGACCTCCGATCTCGACCGCTGGTTCCCGGCCGGCATCGACACGCCGGGCCTCGTGCTTATCAAGGTCGCGGCGCAGCGCCTCCACTGGTGGAACGGCGAGGACGACGGCGAACTCGTCCTCTAGAGTCGTCCAACCCTTGCGCCGGGCGTCGCTCAGGGTGGAGGATCGCGGCAAGGAGGAGCCCCCATGGCCGCACAGCACATGCTCGACGCTCGCGTCGGCGAGATCACCGAGCGAATCGCGCGGCGCAGCCACGACGCGCGGCGCCGCTATCTCGACCGCATCGACGCAGCAGCCCAGCGCCGGCCCCAGCGCCAGGCGCTGGGCTGCGCCAACCAGGCCCACGGCTTCGCAGCCTGCGGGCCGTCGGACAAGGCCATGCTGCGGGCGGGCGACGGCCCTTCGCTGGGCATCGTCACCGCCTATAACGACATGCTCTCTGCCCACCGGCCCTATGAGCGCTATCCCGAACTGCTGCGCGAGGCCGCGCGCGAGGCCGGCGGCGCGGCGCTGGTTGCGGGTGGCGTGCCGGCCATGTGCGACGGCATCACCCAGGGCGAGGCGGGGATGGAGCTGTCGCTCTTCTCCCGCGAGGTGATCGCGCTTTCCACCGCCGTCGCCCTCTCCCACCAGACCTTCGATGCCGCGGTCTTTCTCGGCATCTGCGACAAGATCGTGCCCGGCCTCGTCATCGGCGCGCTCTCGTTCGGCCACCTGCCGGCGGTGTTCATCCCGTCCGGCCCCATGACCAGCGGCTTGCCGAACAACGAGAAATCCCGCATCCGCCAGCTCTATGCGGAGGGCAAGGTCGGGCGCGACGCGCTGCTGGAGGCGGAGAGCCAATCCTACCACGGCCCCGGCACCTGTACCTTCTACGGCACCGCCAACACCAACCAGATGCTCATGGAGATCATGGGCCTGCACCTGCCAGGCGCCTCCTTCGTGACGCCGGACACGCCGCTGCGCGATGCCCTCACCAAGGCGGCCGCCCAGCGCGCGCTCGCCATCACCGCGCTCGGCAACGCCCATATCCCCGCCGGGCGGATGCTGGACGAGAAGGCGTTCGTGAACGGCATCGTGGGCCTACACGCCACCGGCGGCTCTACCAACCACACGCTCCACCTCGTCGCCATGGCGGCGGCCGCGGGCATCGCGCTGAGCTGGGACGATTTCTCCGCGCTCGCCGAGGTGACGCCCCTGCTCGCCCGCGTCTATCCCAACGGCTCGGCGGACGTGAACCACTTCCATGCGGCCGGCGGCGTGCCCTTCGTGGTGCGCGAGCTGCTCTCCGCCGGCCTGCTGCACGCCGATGCCGAGACCATCCTCGGCCGGGGCCTCGAAGCCTATACCCGCGAGCCAGTTCTGGCGGCCGACGGCTCCCTCGACTGGCGCGACGGCGCGGCGGAGAGCGGCGACGACAAGGTGTTGCGCGGCGTCGCGGCGCCCTTCCAGCCCACGGGTGGCCTCAAGGTGCTGGACGGCAGCCTTGGCCGTGCGGTCATCAAGACCTCGGCGGTGGCGCCGGAGCGCCATGTGATCGAGGCGCCGGCCAAGGTCTTCCATTCGCAGGAGGAGCTTCAGGCCGCCTTCAAGGCGGGCGAACTCACCGGCGATCTCGTGGCCGTGGTGCGCTTCCAGGGGCCGAAGGCCAACGGCA
>JAEWBL010000015.1 GCA_023391175.1 Pseudomonadota bacterium | reverse complement strand
CGAGGCGCTCGCCGCCCTCACCGCCGGCCGGACCGAGATCACCGCGCACTTCACCTCGCCGCCCTTCTCCTATCTGGAGGTGAAGAACCCCAACGTGCGCCGGGTGGCGAACTCGGTGGACATCCTCGGCCGCCTGACCATGGACGTGACGTTCGCGCCCAAGCGCTTCGTCGATGCCAACCCGAAGGTGGTGCAGGCCTTCCTCGACGCGCTCGACGAGGCGGACGCGTTCATCGCCAAGGACAAGGCGGCCGCCGCCGAGATCTATGTGCGCACCTCCAAGGTGAAGACCACCAAGGAGGAGGTGCTGGAGATGCTGGAGGACAAGGACACCTGGTTCTCCACCACGCCCGAGGGCATCATGAAGATCGCCGATTTCATGCACCTCGCGGGCTCCATCAAGGTGAAGCCGGCGAACTGGGGCGATCTGTTCGTGCCGCAGCTGCGCACCCGCAACGGCAGCTGACGCGCCGTCCTCCCGAATGCCGACGCCGGCGCTGATCGCTCAGCGCCGGCGTTTTCTTTCGACAGCTCCTCAGGCCTGCTGCTCGTTCCGGAGCACGGGGACGGCCAGCGCCTCCGCGGGGTCGGGCAGGACGACGGGCGGGCTCGGCTCGCCGGCCAACGCGGCGGTGAAGCGGGCGTGGTCCAGCTCGCCCTCCCAGCGCGCCACCACCACCGCGGCGACGCCATTGCCGATCATGTTGATGACCGCCCGCGCCTCGCTCATGAAGCGGTCGATGCCGAGGATCAGCGCCATGCCCGCCACCGGGATGGTCGGCACCACCGAGAGCGTGCCCACGAGGGCGATGAAGGACGCGCCCGTCACCCCCGATGCGCCCTTGGAGGTGAGCATCGCCACCGCGAAGATGGCCATCTGCTGGGTGAAGGAGAGGTCGGTGTTGGTGGCCTGCGCCACGAACAGGGCGGCGAGCGTCATGTAGATGGACGTGCCGTCCGTGTTGAACACGTAGCCGGTGGGCACCACCAGGCCAACCACGGGCTTGGGCACGCCGGCGCGCTCCAGCTTCTCCATCAGGCTCGGCAGCGCCGAGTCCGAGGAGGAGGTGCCGAGCACGATGAGGATCTCCTCCTTGATGTAGGCGAGGAACTTCAGCACGCTGAAGCCCGCCCACCAGCACACCGCGCCGAGCACGCCCACGACGAAGATCGCGCCGGTGAGGTAGAAGGTGCCGATCAGCATCATCAGCGGGCCGAGCGAGGCGACGCCGTATTTGCCGATGGTGAAGGCCATGGCGCCGAACGCGCCGATGGGGGCGAGGCGCATGATGACGTTCAGTGCCCCGAACACCAGGTGCGCGCCCGCCTCGATGGTGTCGCGCACCGGCTTGCCGCGATCGCCGAGATGCGAGAGCACGTAGCCGAACAGAACCGAGATGAGCACCACCGGCAGGATGTCGCCCCGGGCGAAGGCATCCACCACCGTGTTGGGCACGATGTTGATGAGGAAGTCGGAGATGGACTGGTCCGCCGCCTTGCCGGCGTAGGCCTTCACCGCCGCGCTGTCGAGGGTGGCGGGATTGGCGTTGAAGCCCGCGCCGGGCCGCACCACGTTGGCGACGATGACGCCGATGGCGAGGGCGATGGTGGACATCACCTCGAAGTAAAGCAGCGCCTTGCCACCCACGCGGCCCACCTTCTTCAGGTCGCTCATGCCGGCGATGCCGGTGACCACCGTGCAGAAGATGACGAGGGCGACGATCATCTTGATGAGCTTGATGAAGACATCGCCGAGCGGCTTCATGTCCACCGCCACCGCCGGCCACAGATAGCCGACGACGATGGCGAGGGCGATGCCGATGAGCACCTGGATGTAGAGCACCTGATACCAGGGTTTGCGTCGGCGGACGGCGTGGGCTGTGTGGGCCATGGGGGCTTCCTCCGGTGGGGCGTGCGGGGCTGCGCCGCCCTCGTGTTGGTCTTGGGTTGGGGCGGTTGGGTTCAGGGCGCTCCGGCGGCGGCCGGGGCCAAAGACGCGGGGGCGGGGGCGAGCGGCATCACCAGCAGCACCACGGCGGGCGCGGCGCTGTCGTTGCGCAGCTGGCGGCCCTCGCCGGGGGCGATGCGGCAGGAGTCGAGGCGGGCGAGCCGCACCTCCTCCAGCCCGTTGGAGAGGAGGAGTTCGCCCTCCAGCACCAGGTAGATCTTCTCCACGTTCGAGGCGTCGAGGGTGGTGCCGCCGCCCGGCGCGAGGGTGGAGAGACCGAGCCACACGGTGTCCGCCGGCCCGGCCTCCCGCCCCTGCAGGCGCCGCATCTCCAACAGATGGTGGCCGGGGGCCTCATAGGCGGGCGCGGCGTCGATGCGCACGACGTGCATGGGTCAGGCCTCCGGCAACAGCAGGATGCGATCCTGCGTGGAGCCCATCACAGCCGCATAGGCGGCGCGGGCCTCCGTGAGGGGGAAGAGCGCGCGGTCGTGGATGGGGAAAGGCTTGAGCGCGCCTGCCGCAAAGCCCGGCGCCAGCGCCGCGAGGATGCGGCCGGTCTCCACCGAATTCAGCGCGATGGTGTCGATGCCCACATAGGTGTGGCGGCCCTTGTAGAAGGCGAGGATGTCGAAGGTGACGAAGCGTTCGATGGCGGCGATGAACACCGCGCGGGCGCCCACCGCCATCGCCTTCTGGCCGATGTCGTAGAAGGGGTCACCCACCGTGTTGAACACGATGTCGGCGCCCTTGCCCTCGGTGAGGGCGCGCACGCTGGCGGGCACGTCCTCCACGCTGGCGTTGAGCACGATCGGCGGCACGAGGGCGTCCCCGATGAAGGGCTCGTCCCGCCGCACCACGCCGATCACGCGGGCGCCGCGCCAGGCGGCGATCTGCGCCACCGCCTGCCCGACCTTGCCGTTGAGGCCGAGCACCAGCACCGTCTCGCCCGGCTGCGGCAGGCCGGCGCGGGACAGGCCTTCCCAGGCGGTGACGAAGGGCACGCCGATGCCGGCCGCCTCGCGCAGGGAAACGCCAGTCGGCACCTCCACCACGGCGTCGGCCTCGACGATCATGTGGCTCGCCTGCGCGCCATCCTGCCGGATGCCGAGATCGCCGGAGGAGCCGAAAACGTTGCGTCCCAGCAGCGCCTCGGGGCCGGCCACCACCGTGCCGGCATAGTCACGGCCGGGGGTGCGGGGGAAGACGGCATAGGGCATGAGCCCGGTGGCCGCCTTGGCGTCGGAGGGGTTCACCGCGGCGGCGGCGATCTTCACCACCACTTCGTCGGGGCGGAGCGCGCGCAGCGGCGCCTCCTCCAGCACGAGGTCGATGGCGGCGTAGCTGTCGGCCTTCACATTCAGCCGCAGGCCCCGGCGGACGATGGGGGCGATCTGCGGACGTTCGGCAAGGAGGGTCATGGCAGGCAAGGTCATGGGATGATCCGTCATTCGGCGGCGGCCGGAGCGCGCTCCGGGCGGGCGGGGGCGAGGCCGAGCAGGGCGCGGGCCTCGGAGGGGGTGGCGATGGTGCCGCCCAGGGCCTCCACGATGCCGCGCGCCTTGGTGACCAGCGCGGCATTGGAGGGGGCGAGCACGCCGCGATCGAGATAGACGCTGTCCTCCAGCCCCACCCGCACATGGCCGCCGGAGAGATAGGACATGGCCACCATGGGGAACGCCGCGCGGCCGATGCCGATGGCGGTGAAGGCCGTGCCCGCCGGCAGGAGGTTGCGGGCGTAGAGCACGGTTTCCGGCGAGGGCTGGAAGCCGTAGCGCACGCCCATGACGAAGGAGGCGAGCACGGGGCCGGAAAGCGTGCCGTCGGCGAGGAGATCATGCAGCAGGGCGATGTCGCCGGAATCGAACAGCTCGATCTCCGGCTTCACCCCGGCATCGGCGATCACCTTGGCCATCCGCCGCACATTGGCCGGCGTGTTGATGACGACGGCGCTGCCCGAATACATGGTGTTGAGGTCGAGGGTGCAGATGTCCGGCTTCAGCGCCGCGATGTGGGCGACGCGCTCTTCCGGCGGCAGCAGCGTGGTGCCCGGTGCGGCGATCTTCGGATCGTCCTGCGAGGGCACGAAGCGCCCGCCCGGCCCGGTGGTGATGTTGAGGATCACCTCGGAATTCTGCGCGCGGATGAGGCGGATGGTCTCCTCATAGAGCGCCAGCTCCATGGAGGGCGCGCCGGTGGCGGGGTCGCGCACATGGATATGGACCACCGCCGCGCCGGCCTCGGCGGCCTCCAGCGCGGAGGTGGCGATCTGGGCCGGCGTGATCGGCAGATGGGGCGTCTGGTCCGGCCGCGTGAGGTTTCCGGTGATGGCGCAGGTGATGAACACCCGGGGCAGGGGCGCGCGCATGATGGCTGTCCTCAGAGCGCGCGGCCGCCATCGACCTGGATGGTGTGTCCGGTCGAAAAGCCGAGCATGGTGGCGCAGGCGGTGATGGCGGCGGCGATGTCCTGTGCGTTGCCGATGCGCTTGAGCGGGGTGGAGGCGCTGACCTTGTCGTTGAAGTCGGCGCCGCGCCCCGGCACGAACTCGGTATCCACCACGCCGGGCGAGACGGCGAGCACCCGCACCTCCGGCGCCAGCGCGCGGCCGAGGGCCTTGGTCATCACGTCAATGCCGGCCTTGGCGGCGCAATAGGCGATGGAGGAGCCCACGGCAGTGAAGGCGGCGATGGAGGAAATGTTCACCACCAGCCCGTCACCGGAGGCCTTCAGCAGCGGCGCGAAGGTGCGGATGGTGGCGAACTGGCCTCGCCAGTTCACCTGAAGCATGCGGTCAATCAGCTCGTCGGTGAGGGCGTCGAGATCGGCGTGGGGCACGGGCTTGGTGAAGCCGGCGGCATTCACCAGGATGTCGAGCCGGCCATAGCGCGCCGCGATGGCATCGCGCAGGGCGACGAGGGAGGGGGTATCCGCCACGTCGGCGACGAAGGCGGCATGGCCCTCGCCCAGTTCGGCAATGAGGGCGGCGGCAGCGGCCGTGTCCTTCTCGGCGGCGAGATGGCTGATGACCACCTTCGCGCCCGCCGCCTTCAGCATGCGGCTGGTCTCGGCACCGATGGCGCCGGCGCCGCCCACCACGAGGGCGACCTTGCCCTCCAGCGAGCGGGGATAGGTGGTGCTCCGGCCGACAGCGGCGGCGGGGGGAGCGGGGGAATGGTCGCGCGGCGACACTGCGTCGGTTCGCACCGGCGTCTCCTTCAAGGTTCGCGAAGATCGGAAAGGGGGGAGGGGCCGCCTCAGCGGATCGGCGGGACCGGCAGCTTGGCTT
>JAEWBL010000069.1 GCA_023391175.1 Pseudomonadota bacterium | reverse complement strand
AGTAGAACCAGCCCCAGTCGATCAGCCGGTCGAAGCGGTCGATCTTGTAGGTCTCGGCATAGCCGTCCACCACCTGCACCACCTTGGCGCCGGCGAAGAGCTGGCCGGAGGAGGCAATCTTGGCGCCCGGCTCCACCGTAAGGGGCTGGGCGAGATAGTCGGTCTGGAAGGTCTGCTGGCCGTTGATCATGGCCGAGGAGAACTTGGCGTCCACCTTCACGCTCTGGTCGGGAATGACGGTCGCCGCCCAGTACTTGTCGGTGATGCCGAGCCAGCCGCCGGTGGAGGCGAACGTCAGCGGCTTCTCCTTGTCCATCTTGGCGTAGGTGACTTCCTGCAGGCCGTTGTCGCCGAGGACGCCGATCAGGCCCTCATGCAGGATGTAGAAGCCGGCCACATGCGGCACGCCATGTCGCGAGACCAGGGCGTAGGGATAGAGGGTGGCGGACGCTGCGCCCTTGTTCTCCACCTCATCCTTCACCGCGAACATGTAATGGTCGTCGATGCTGAAGGTGCGGCGGAAGGTCAGGCCCTGCCCGTTGTCCCAGGTGAGGACGAGGGGGGTCTTCTCGGTCAGGGTTGCGCCGGGCTGCGCGGTCCACAGGGTATCGGGGCCAGGCACGGCGACGCCGGCGCCGGCGGCCGAGGTCCAGCCGAATTCCGCATAGAAGGGATTGGGACCGCCGGACGGAGACAGGAGCACGATGTTCGGGCTCTTGGGGTCCACCGTCTCATGATACTCGGTCAGCAGCAGGTCGTCCGCGCGGGCGCCGCGCAGCGAGATGGAGCCGCTGAGGCGCTGGGTGGCGATGGGCGCGCGGGGGGAGGCGGCGATCGCCTCGGCGCGGGTGAGCGCCCGTCCGGCATTCGGCGCGCCCGTCTGGGGCAGGCCGGCGGGCGTGGTGCCCGGAGCGGCGCCCGGCGCCGGACTTGTGCCCGACTGCGACTGCGCCTGCTGCTGTGCAGCCTGCTCGATTCGCTGCTGCTCGGCGGCCTGCCGCTGCTTTTCCGCCTGCGGGATGCCGAAGAAGAACTGCCAGCCGATGAGGATCGCCATCGACAGACCGATGGCGATGAACATGTTGCGGTTATCACTCATGCCGGAGGGTCTCCGTCGGCGGCATCGTCAAATCGGGAGTGTTCGAGCCGGCAGCGCCGGCGGAGCGTGCGGCGTCCTTAGACGCCGGCAGCGACTCTTTTAAGACTCGCGGCGCACCCTGCCGGGACCGCGCCTTGTCTTTAGGGGAGGCGTCCTTCGGAGCTTTCGGCGCGTGCAGCTTGCGCACGGCGCGCTCCATCTCGGACACGAGATTGTCGAAGGGGGTGCGCAGCGCGGCCTCGCGGGCCACCAGCACATAATCGAAGCCGGGTCGTCCGGCCTCCGGCAGCACCCGCTGCACCGCCTCTCGGAGGCGGCGGCGGATGCGGTTCCGCATGACGGAATTGCCGGTCTTCTTGGTCACCGTGAAGCCGACCCGCACATCTTCCCCATCACCGCGATCGCGGCCCTGCATGAGGAAGGAGGCGACGCCGGCACGCTCGGCCTTGGCCGCAGCGAGAAAATCACGGCGTTTCTTGAGACGGTCCAGCCGACGGAGACGATCCGGATTGGTATCCGACGGGCGTTCCACGTTGGACGGCTCCCGAAGTCGGGCAGCTCCGCGAGGGTCCACCCTCAGGCGGACAGGCGCTTGCGGCCGTGGGCGCGGCGGGCGGCAATGATCTTGCGGCCGTTGCGGGTCTCCATGCGCGCACGAAAGCCGTGGCGGCGCTTGCGCACGAGCTTGCTGGGTTGATAGGTGCGCTTCACGGTCAAATCTCCAGATGTCTTGAGGCCGCCTTGCGGTTCGGACCCCAGCAGCGGCGCTGCGACGGCGATGGTTCGCTGCTGCCCGGCTCGCGACCCGATCCATGAGGATCAAGCGGAAATGAGGGCTGGGCTCCGGCCGCCGCAGCCGCCTGAGTTCGGGCTCGGCTTATAGGGGCAGCGGCGGCGCGCGTCAATCCAGAGCATGGGGACAACACGCGCCGCCGGCGCTTCTCGTCAGGCGCGCAGCGTTGCGCCCGTCTTCTTCGCCACTTCCGCGACGATGCGGCCGGCGACCTCCTCGATCTCCTTGTCGGTGAGCGTGCGCTCGCGCGGCTGGAGCGTGACCTCCACGGCCACCGACTTCTTGTCGGGATCGATTCCCTTGCCCTCGTAGAGGTCGAACACGCCGACGCCGGTGACGAGCTTCTTGTCGGCGCCCTGCGCTGCCTTGAGGATGTCGGCCGCCGCCACCTCCCGGCCCACGAGGAAGGCGAAGTCGCGCTTCACGGCCTGGAAGGGCGAGAGATCGAGATTCGGCTTCACCCGGGTCGCCTTGGCCTTGGGCTCGGGAATCTTGTCGAGCACGATCTCGAAAGCCACCAGCGGCCCCGTCACGTCCAGCGCTTCCAGCACAGCGGGATGGATCTCGCCGAAATGGGCCATGGCGTTGGAGCCGAGGCGCAGCGTGCCAGAGCGGCCGGGGTGGTACCAGCCGGGGGCGTCGGGGGTGACCTGCAGATTCGCCACCGGTGCCCCGCAGGCGGCCAGCGCGGCGAGGGCGTCCGCCTTGGCGTCGAAGGCATCCACCGCCGCCGCATTGCCCGCCCAGTGGCGCCCGCCACCCGACGGCTTGGCCGTGCCGCGGCGGATGCCGGAGGCAGCCTGACGCTGGTCGCCGGGGCCGTCGCCGAGGAAGATCTGGCCCACCTCGAACAGGGCCACGTCGCCCGCCCCACGCGCCGCATTGGCGCCTGCCGCCTTGATGAGGCCGGGCAGGAGGCTCGGGCGCATGTCCGAGAGGTCGGAGGCGATGGGATTGGACAGAGCGAGGGCGTCCGCGCCGCCGCCGAACAGCTTTGCCGCTTCTTTCGACACGAAGGACCAGGTGACCGCCTCCACCATGCCGCGCGCCGCTAGCGAGCGCCGCGCCTTGCGGCTGCGCAACTGGAGGGTGGTCAGCACCGCCTTGCGGGCATCGGCACCGCGCGGCAGCTCGGTGGACGGTACGCGCTCCAGGCCGAGGATGCGCACCACCTCTTCCACGAGGTCCGCCTTGCCCTCGATGTCGCCGCGCCACGAGGGCGGGACCACCTCAAGCACCGGCGCAGTGCCGGAGACGGCGAAGCCGAGCTTTTCCAGCACGCCGCGAATCTCGTCCTCGGACGCTTCCAGCCCGGTCAGCCGCTTCACTTCCGTGAGGGGGAAAGCGATGGTGCGGGTCGTGTCGGGGATGGCACCGGCCAGCACCATCTCCGAGGGCTCGCCGCCGCACAGTTCAAGAATGAGGTGGGTGGCGAGGTCGAGGCCCGGCACCGTGAAGGCCGGATCGACGCCGCGCTCGAAGCGGAAGCGGGCATCGGAATTGATGCCGAGCTTGCGGCCGGTCTGGGCGATGGTGATG
>JAEWBL010000667.1 GCA_023391175.1 Pseudomonadota bacterium | reverse complement strand
GGGCGAACCAGCCGATGCCTTCGTCGGTGGTGGTCTTCGGCTTGTATTCGCAGCCGATCCAGCCGTCGTAGCCGGTGTCGTCGATGGCCTTGAAAAGGAAGGGATAGTTGATCTCGCCGGTGCCCGGCTCGCCGCGGCCGGGATTGTCCGCGAGCTGGATGTGCTTGATGCGGGCCATGTTGGCGCGCAGCGTGGGGACGAGATCCCCCTCCATGATCTGCATGTGGTAGATGTCGTACTGGAAGAAGATATCGTCCGCGCCGACCTCATCCAGTACCGCCAGCGTCTGCTTGGTGTTGTGGAGGTGGAAGCCGGGAATGTCGCGGGTGTTGATGGCCTCGACGACGAACGGGATGCCCGCCTTCTTCAGCTCCGCCGCGGCGAACTTCAGGTTCTTGATGAGGGTCTCGTGGACCTTCTCCGCCGGCACGTCCTTGGGGGTGAGGCCGGCGAGGCAGTTGATGGCCTTGGTGTTCAGGGCCTTCGCATACTCGATGCCCTTGCCGACGCTGTCCTGGAACTCGCCCTCGCGGCCGGGGATGCAGGCGATGCCGCGCTCGCCCGCCGCCCAGTCGCCGGCCGGCAGATTGTGCAGCGCCTGGGTGAGATTGTACTTCGCCAGCTTCTCGGCCAGCGCGTCCTTCTCATAGGGGTAGGGGAAGAGATATTCGACGCCCGTGAAGCCGGCATTGGCCGCCTTCTCGAAGCGGTCGAGGAAATCGATCTCGTTCCACAGCATGGTGAGATTGGCGGCGAACTTGGGCATGCGTCTCTCCGCGGGCTGAGCCGTTGTGGCGCACTGTCATGCCCCGGCGCGGCCGGGGCATCCAGGCTTTTTTAGATCGATAAGAGTGTTTGTGCGCCGGCCTTACTCGGCCGGCTCCAGGGAACGCACCTCGCTGAGCGGGATGTCGAGGACTTCCTCGAACTCGTTCACCGCGTTGATCTCCACGCCCATGGCGATGTTGGTCACGCGCTCCAGGATGAATTCCAGCACCACCGGCACCTGATGCTCGTCCATGAGCTTCTGGGCGTTGGCGAAGGCATCCTTGAACTCGTTCGGGGTGCGCACGCGGATGGCCTTGCAGCCGAGGCCCTCGGCCACCGCCACATGGTCCACGCCGTAGGCCCCGATCTCCTCCGAATTGATGTTGTCGAAGGAGAGGCTCACCTCGAAGTCCATGTTGAAGCCGCGCTGCGCCTGACGGATCAGGCCGAGGTAGGAGTTGTTCACCACCACGTGCAGGTAGGGCAGCTTGTGCTGTGCGCCCACCGCCAGCTCCTCAATGAGGAACTGGAAGTCGTAGTCGCCCGAGAGCGCGACGATCTTCGCGTCGGGCCGCGCGGCGCGCACGCCGAGGGCCGCCGGCAGGGTCCAGCCGAGGGGGCCGGCCTGGCCGCAATTGATCCAGTGGCGCGGATGGTAGACGTGCAGGAACTGCGCGCCGGCGATCTGCGAGAGGCCGATGGTGGAGACGTAGGTGACGTCGCGGCCCAGCGCCTCGTTCATCTCCTCGTAGACCCGCTGGGGCTTCAGCGGCACGGCGTCGAAATGGCTCTTGCGCAGCATGGTCTGCTTGCGGCCGAGGCATTCGTCGGCCCAGGCCGTCCAGTCCGGCAGCTTGCCGGCAGCCTTCAGCTCCTTCGCGGCGGTCACGAACAGCTCCAGCGCCGCCTTCGCGTCGGAGACGATGCCGAAGTCGGGGCCGAACACGCGGCCGATCTGGGTGGGCTCGATGTCCACGTGGATGAACTTGCGGCCCTGGGTGTAGACCTCCACCGAGCCGGTGTGGCGGTTGGCCCAGCGATTGCCGATGCCGACCACGAAGTCGGACGCCAGCATGTTCGCATTGCCGTAGCGGTGCGAGGTCTGGAGGCCGCACATGCCGGCCATCAGCGGATGGTCGTCGGGAATGGTGCCCCAGCCCATGAGGGTCGGGATGACCGGGATGCCGGTCAGCTCGGCGAACTCCACGAGCAGGTCCGAGGCATCGGCATTGATGATGCCGCCGCCGGCGACGATGAGCGGCTTGTTGGCGTCGAGGATCATCCCCATCGCCTTATCGATCTGCGCCCGGGTGGCGGACGGCTTGTAGACCGGGAGCGGCGCGTAGGTCTCCTCGTCGAACTCGATCTCGGCCATCTGCACGTCGATGGGCAGGTCGATGAGCACCGGGCCGGGGCGGCCGGAGCGCATGACGTGGAACGCCTGCTGGAACACCATGGGGACCAGCGCCGGCTCGCGCACGGTCACCGCCCACTTGGTGACGGGCTTGGCGATGGATTCGATGTCCACCGCCTGGAAGTCTTCCTTGTAGAGGCGGGCGCGCGGCGCCTGGCCGGTGATGCACAGGATCGGGATCGAGTCCGCCGAGGCCGAGTAGAGGCCGGTGATCATGTCCGTGCCGGCGGGGCCGGAGGTGCCGATGCACACGCCGATATTGCCGGCCACCGCGCGGGTGTAGCCCTCGGCCATGTGGGAGGCGCCCTCGACATGGCGCGCCAGCACGTGGCGGATGGAGCCGCGCGCCTTCATGGCGGAATAGAGGGGATTGATGGCCGCGCCCGGAACACCGAAGGCGCAGGAGATGCCTTCCTTCTCGAGAACACGGACGGCGGCGTCGACGGCGCGCATGCGGGCCATGGCAGTCCTCCCTTGTATTGTTGCTTCGAAGCTCGTTGCTTCGTCCTGGCGGGCCGCGATCCGGGTCGGATCGTTACGGCTTTGGACTTTCGTATTGGATACGCCCGCGCCGTTTTCGCTTCTATGGGAAGAAACGGAATGACATTCGTGCCATCTGAGCAATAATGCTGCGGGGCGCACCGGCTGCCCGCCTCGGGCGGTGACAGGGTGTGGCAAATGGGGAGGCTGGGATGGCAAACGGGAAGGGGAGGGGGCGGGCGGCGCTTGTCCTCGGTGCCGTTGCGGCAACGGTTTTCGTCTCAGGCGCCAGCGCGCAGGCGCTGAGCGAACTGTCCTGCAAGGCGCTGTGGTACCAGCGCAACGCGGTCTATGCCGAGCAGGGCTATTGCTTCAAGACCAAGGACGCCATCGCCACCTTCGGCGCCCGCTGCTACGCGCCGTTCGGCAAGCTAACGCCGGACCAGCAGCGCTATGTGAACGAAGTGCAGGGCTGGGAGGCGCGGAAGGGCTGCCGCTGAGGGGGCTCTGTCGCCGAGAGGCTGCTCGTGGCAACCGCGAGGCGATGCCTAGGGCGTCCAGCCGGGTAACGCGGCGGCCTGCTTCACCCAGGCTGCCAATCGGGCTTCATCCAGAGTGTCGGTTTCGTAGATGTCCAGCCAGCGCGCGTCCTTGCTCTTTTCGGTGCCGCCGGGCGGGACGGGATCGAGCGCAAGGCCATCGAAGAAGGTCACCTTCACGTAGCGCGTCAGCACGTGAAACGACAGGAACCAGCCCTTCCCCTCGATGCCGTAGAAGGGCGAGTTCCACTTCACCGCCTTTCGCACGTCCGGCACCGTCTCCACGATCAGCGCATCAAGGCGCGCGCCGAGGTCGCGCTTCCATCCCGGCATCGCCGCGATGTAGGCCTGCACGGGGGCGTCGCCTTCGCCCTTGGCAATCTGGGGATTGCCGCCCGAGAGCAGAACCACGCCGCGCTCCTCCGCACGATCCGGCCTGTTCGTTTTGTTCTTCTTCCCTTGCGTCATGCGGCCTCCCTGGTTCGGCCTGCCCCATTCGCGGTGTCGCGCGCGGGGGGAGCCTCCCATTCCTGTCCGACGATGGTATAGGTGCAGTCCCGCCCCTGGGGTCACCCATGACCGACATTGCCACGCGCGTCTACAACCACACCTGGAAGATCGACCCCATCGTGCGGTCCGTGCTCGACACGGACTTCTACAAGCTCCTGATGGGGCAGACGATCTTCAACCGGCACCGGTCGACCCGCGTCACCTTCGGCATCCACAACCGCTCCACTTCGGTGCGGCTCGCCGACATCATCGACATCGGCGCCCTGCGCGAGCAGCTCGACCATGTGCGCTCGCTCTCCCTCACCCGGGGCGAGAGCACCTGGCTGCGCGGCAACATGTTCTACGGCAAGCGGCAGATGTTCTCGCCGGACTATGTAGCCTGGCTCGAGGGCTTCCGCTTTCCCGCCTATCATCTGGAGAAGGTGGACGGTCAGTATGAGCTGACCTTCGAGGGGCCGTGGGTGGAAACCACCATGTGGGAGATCCCAGCCCTCTCCATCATCAACGAATTGCGCTCGCGCGCGGTGCTGAAGGGCATGGGCAAGTTCGAATTGCAGATCCTCTATGCCCGGGCCATGGCGCGGGTGTGGGAGAAGGTGCAGTTCCTCAAATCCCTCGGCCGCATCAACATCGCCGATTTCGGCACCCGCCGCCGCCACGGCTATCTGTGGCAGGACTGGTGCGTGCAGGCGCTCATGGAGGGGCTGGGCGACGGCTTCCTCGGCACCTCCAACTGCCTCATCGCCCTGCGCCACGAGGTGGAGGCCACCGGCACCAACGCCCACGAACTGCCCATGGTCTATGCGGCCCTCGCCCGCAACGAGGACGAACTGCGCTGGGCGCCCTACCAGGTGCTCGCCGACTGGCAGGACGACTATGACGGCAATTTGCGCGTCATCCTGCCGGACACCTACGGCACCACCGGCTTTCTGGAACGCGCGCCGGACTGGGTGACGCACTGGACCGGCATCCGCATCGACAGCAAGGACCCCATCGCCGGCGGCGAGGAGGCCATCGCCTGGTGGAAGTCCCACGGGCAGGACCCGCGGGAGAAGCTCGCCATCTTCTCCGACGCCCTCGACGCGGAGGAGGTGGCGCGCATCCACCACACCTTCACCGGCCGCATCCGCCTCGGTTTCGGCTGGGGCACGCTGCTCACCAACGATTTCCGGGGCTTGGCGCCCCACGGCGCGCTCGATCCCATCTCCATCGTCTGCAAGGTGATCGCCGCCAACGGCCACCCGGCCGTGAAGCTCTCCGACAACCCCCCCAAGGCCATGGGCCCCGCCAGCGAAATAGAGCGCTACAAGCGGGTGTTCGAGGTGGGTGAGCAAGTGGCGCGCAGCG
>JAEWBL010000665.1 GCA_023391175.1 Pseudomonadota bacterium | reverse complement strand
GTCGGCGTTGAAGGTTCGCGGGCTGGACGGCAAGCTCATCTTGAAGAAATCCTTGGAGCCCTACCTGCCGCACCCGGTGCTCTATCGCGCCAAGAAGGGCTTTTCCATCCCGATCGCCCGCTGGATGCGCGGGGCGTTGGCAACCCGGCTGGACGGGCTCGCCACCAGCCCGGCCCTCAGCGGCACCCACCTCATCAACCGGCGCGGGCTGGAGCAAATGATCGCCGACCACAAGCGCGGCGTGGCCGATCACAGCCGGATCCTGTGGTCGGTCATGATGTTCGATGCGTTTCTCCAAACAGCCCGCGCCCCTGCCTCGTGACGCCCTGACCGAGGCAAGGACCACCGATCTCCCCATTCAGCAGATTGCTCCGCCCCAAGACGGGAGGCGGGCAAGCCGACCGTCTTCTGCCTGCCTCAAACGCAAAAGCCCGCTCGCCCTCCTGATCCTGCCGCTTTGGCCCTGCTGCGGCAGGCCTGTCGCGCCATCGCTGCAAGCCTTGGCAAAAATCATGTCTTTTGGAGGAGAGGTGGGGGGACAGCGACGCCGCTGTGCTCGGGGGAGCTCTGCATCCTTCTCTGTCTGTGACTCGGAAAGCTGGGGTTGAGGGAATTTCAGGAGGCTGCCCTAACACCAAATCGCATCACGTCTGACCGCATGATCGGGTGATCACGGCTGGTGTGCAGCAGCATGCTTGTCAGCGCTGAACATCTGCTGCGCTCCCACATCCAGGCGGAGCGGGGATAACGCAAAAAAAGGCATCGCTGTGCAATGGATGCTGCCGACCACCATCACGAAGCGTGTCGTGCCGGGCCATCGGCCGCGCGGCAGGGCCGGGTCTTCCCCCGACCACCTGACGCCTCTCCTGCCCGATCGGGCGCGGCCGTCGTCCCGGATGACAAGGCGCTTTCACCCGGTGAGCGCGTGCTCTTGGCTCTGCCGCCTTTGCTGGCGCTTGCTGTTGCCCTCGCCTTGTTGATGGCGGGCGCGGTGTCGGCGCAGCAGTTGCCACCCGCCCCGGGGAAGCCGCCAGCGGTGCATCGGACCCCGGCCGGCGAAATCATGGTTTTGCCGGCGCCCAAGGCTGCGGCGCCGCTTCAAGTGAAAACGCAGCCTCCCGCTCTGCCGACGGCCGAACCGGCCCGAAGCCATGCTCCGCCTCTCGTCTGCGCACCGAAGGCTTTGACCTGCATCGAGGTGGAGGGTGGCGCCCAGGCGCAGCGTCATGTCCCGCTCACGATTGGACAGCCCTTTCTTGCGGGCGATGTTCCCAAAGGAGCGACCCTTCTCGCCCGGGATGGCCGCGGTGGAGCGCTGCCGCTCCAGATCGATCAGCCCGCAACCTTTGCCGATGGCTCCTTGCGCTTTGCCGTGCTCTCCACCGTGCTGCCATCCCTGGCGGCCCATAACCGCGACCGCATCGATTTTTTCCTGGGCATGCCAGCTGGACGAGCGGAGGTCATGGTCCCGCCGCCCGACATCACGATCAAAGCCGTGGCCACGATCTATGCCGCACAGCTGAGCATGATCACCTTCGGCGACCGGACTGGGTACAACCCAGGACGCCCGTTCCTGGCCGGAGAAACCGTGACCATTGCCCTTGGTGAGGCCCCGGAGGACCGCTATACCCTGACGATCTCACGCGAGCTGGAGGGCGGAGCTTATCCGACGCTCAGCCGGATTGCCGAAGCCTTCATGGCGCTCATCAACCAAGGCCGCAATTTCCGTGCTTACAAGGTCGGAGAGGGCGGCGGTTACGAGCATCTGTGGGTCACCAGCCGTGAACGGCCCGGGCGGTCCTTCGCCGTGCAGTTCCTCTATGGCGGTCAAGCGAGCCTGCGGGCAACGGTGGTGCAGGCCTGGCAGCCGTCGCGCCGGTTTGTCGCCTCAGCCTCGGGTGGACGCCTTGCGAACGCGTGGCTGGCTGGTCCGGTTGTGTCGGAAACCACGCAGACCGTTGCGTTTGTCGAGGAGGCCAGCGGCACGCCCCACCCCCAGCTCACCGCGCGCTTTGCCGTCCGGTCATACGCTGGCGTGGAGACGGTGCGCGTCGATGCGGCGGTCGAGAATGCCTGGACCTACGAACCTGGCGCTGGCAATCTCACCTACAACCTGCAGCTTCTGCTGGACGGCAGTGAGGCGTTCGGCGTCCAGGACCTGACGCATCACCACCATGCCCGCTGGCACACCGTGCGCTGGACAGGGCAGACGCCAAGCGTCCATGTCCGCCACAATCTGTCCTATCTGGTCAAAAGCCGGGCTGTTTGGAATTACGACACCAGGCTGAAAATTCCAGAGGCCACCCTGCAGGCCGAGGGGCAGGCCTTGGCGCGGGCCGGCACCAGGCCAATGGGCACCGCGACGCTCACCCCTTACATGCCAACCACCGGCGGGCGCAGCGACATCGGCCCGCTGCCGCGTTGGACGGTGCTGTATCTTTTGAGCCAAGACCCGCGGGCAAAGGCATTGATGCTGGCCAATGCCGACGCCGGTGGCAGCGCGCCCATCCATTACCGTGACCGCAAGACCGACCAGCCGGTCAGCTTGGACGATCATCCCGACCTGCGGTTGATCCCGAACCAGCAAGGACCAGACGCGATGCCGGCGATGGACAACGCCGACACGCCTTGGACCGTCGACGTGTCACACCAGCCATCGCTCGCCTATGTCCCCTATCTGGTGACGGGGGAGCGCTACTATCTTGACGAGCTGATGTTCTGGGCCAACTGGTCGATCGGCATGCACCCGTCGGACTACCGCGGCGGCAGCTTGGCGCTGCTGTCCGATGAGCAGGTCCGCGGGCAAGCCTGGGGCATGCGTGTGCTGGGCGAAGCCGCGCACATCCTGCCCGACCAGCATCCCATGAAGGCGTATTTCACGCGCAAGCTGGCCAACAATCTCGACTGGTACGTCACGCAGTATCCGCGCAACCCGGACCAGGGGGCGATCTCTCCCCTTGGCTGGGTGGAAAAGGGGGACGCGGTTGGCCTCACCGGGCCGTGGCAAAATGATTTCCTGGCGCTCGTCATCGGCTGGCTGGCCCAATCGGGCGAGCCACTGGCGGAGCAGTATTTTCACTGGCTGAGCCGCGCCACGGTCGGCCGCTGGACGCATGAGGCCCAGGGATATTGCCGGGCTCAGGCCCCGGCCTACTACATCAAAATCCGCGGCCCCGACAATCGGTTCATTGCCAATTGGCGGGACCTGCACCGGCTGAACTGGCCCGAGATCACACGCTGCCCAGCCACCATCACCGATGGCTACCCGAACTCGCCCGGGGGCTATGTCGCTGTGTCTTTGGCGATGCTGGCCGTCGCCGCCGATTTGGGCGTGGACGGTGCCGCCGCGGCCTATGACCGGCTGCGCCGCGACACCGCCATCGACTTTGCCACCGATCCGACCTGGGCGATCGTGCCACGCCAGACCCCTGTCCTGGGAGGCCCTTATGGAATGGATGCCGCTGATCGCTAACTTCGTTGCTCTTGTCGTTTGCATCCACTGGTTTCGTGGCAATGACCGTCGCGGCACGGCAGGTGGCACGGTGGGGCTGTTCCGTTTCACCGTCGCAACAGCCAGCCCTCCGTCCGACGGTCCCCCGTCCGCTCCCCCGTCCGGCCGGCAGCCAGCACCGTCCCCCCGGCGTCACGCCCGCCGCCCGCCGCCTCGACCCGGCCGTGCGTGAGCGTCTGTTCGCCATCTTCCGCGCCTGGAATGGATCACGCCGATGCGCGACATCATCTTTATGTGCTGCATGGTTGCCACTCTGCCCTGGGCGATCATGCACGCCTATATCGGGAGCCTGCTGTGGGTGTGGGTCGCCCTGCTGACACCCACCACCTACCTGTATGGCTTCATGGGGAGCATTCCGCTCAACAAGCTTGTCGCCGGCATCACCCTGGTCGCCCTGCTGCTCAACCGGCAAGGCGCCACCCTTCGCCTCAACAGCACAGCCTACCTGCTGATCGGGCTGGTCCTGCTCGGCGGCGTGTCGATGGTCAGTGGCAGCGTGGTGCCGGAGGCCGGATGGGAAATTTATGACCGGCTGATCAAGATGGTGGTGCTGTTCTTGGTGCTGACCGCGCTCACCAACACGCGGCTGCGTTTGCATGCGCTGCTTTTGATCGTGGTGCTCAGCATGGGCTACAATGGACTGAATGAGGGGTTGAAAGTCATCCTGTCAGGTGGACGGCACAAGCCTGAAATTCCGCTTCTCGGCGACAACAATCATTTCGCTGGTGCGATTTTGATGGTGATTCCGGTGCTCGGCTATCTCTACAGCCAGACCGAAGAGAAAATCGTCAAGCTGGCACTTCTTGGCAGCTTGCTGCTGTGCACCGTGTCTGTGATCGGGACCTATTCACGCGGCGGCTTCATCGGTCTGCTGGTCATTGCCGTCAGCTACATCATGATGACCCGGCGAAAAATCGTCAATCTGATCCTCCTGGGCGTGCTCGCCGGGCTGTTGCTGCTGCTCACCCCAGATACCTGGTTCGAGCGCATGAACACGATCGACAATGCCGGCGAGGACGCCTCCTTCATGGGGCGGGTGGTCGCATGGAAGATCAGCACATTGATTGCCCTCGACCACCCCCTGCTCGGGGGAGGCTTTCGTGCTGTCCAGACCGCTCATTTCTGGCATCTGTACAGTCAAAAATTCCAACTGCTTAGCTTTATTTCAACGCCAGAGCCATTGTCGACGCCAACGGCCGCTCACAGCATCTATTTCGAGATGCTGGGCGATTTGGGATTTGTCGGGCTTGGGGTTTTCTTGGGCGTGATCATCACCACACTGGGCAGCCTGTCCAAAGTGCGGGCATTTTGCCGAAGAAAGCCCGGGTTGGAGTGGGCATTTCACCTGGCCGGTGCATTGCGGTTGAGCGTGGTTGTCTATGCCGTCACCGGAACCGCCCTCAGCCTTGCCTATTTCGAGCTGTTTTATGTGCTGTGTGCAGCGGCGGCATCGCTGCGGCACATCGTCATGCCTGTGCCAGGCACCGCCCGGAGCAGGAGCAAGGCATTTGTGGCGGTGCCGGTCAGGGCGTGATGGCGACAGCGCCAGCCGCCTTGGTCTTGTGCAGGCCCTCCCCTCCCAAAACCCAGGACATGATCGCAATGCTTTTGTCAGTGTCACAGTCAGCGGGCTTGGCGACGCGGTGTCGATGCGCACGCCCAGCCAAGGAGGGCAGAGGGCGAAGTCCCGGCCACGCCCGAGGCTGTGTCAGCCGCAGCACCCTGCCGGCACACCGCTGCCGCTTGGATGCCGCACCACGTGACGCGTGCAATATTTGCACACTCTTGAAAGGTCTTCTCCCGTGTCCGACGCCACTTTGAAGAAAAAGGTCGCGGTTGGTGCTGGCTGGATGATTTTCCTGCGTCTGGCAACCCGCGGCGTTGGCATCGTCAGCATGCTCGTGATGGCGCGATTGCTGCTGCCGGATGATTTCGGCTTGGTCGCTCTTGCGACGACCATCGCCGGTGCGGTCGAGGCGCTGGGAATGATGGGGCTTCAGCTTGCGCTCATCCGGGAAAGCGGGGTGGACCGCAAGCTCTACGACACAGCCTTCACCATGACGGTGATCCGCGGCGTGTTGACCGGTCTGATCGTTGCGCTGAGTGCGCCGATCGTCGCCGATTTCTTCGCAGATGACCGGTTGGAGGCTGTGCTTTATGTGATCGGCGCGGTCGCGGTGCTGCAGGGCTTTGAGAACATCGGCACCGTTGCCTTCCGCAAGGATTTGGCGTTCGACCGGGAGTTTGTGCTGTTCATGACGGCCCGTGTGACCACCTCGGTGGTCACCTTTGCCTGGGCTCTGGTAACCGACAGCTACTGGGCGCTGGTCGCGGGCATTTGCGCGTCCCGCGTGATCCGCGTGGTCATGAGCTACACGATGCACCCCTATCGGCCCGGCTTCACTCTGGCGGAATGGCGAAAGCTGATCAGCTTTTCCGTGTGGATCTGGATTGCCAGCGTTGCCGGCTTCTTGCGGGATCAGGCCGATGCCTTTGTCATCAGCCGGTGCCTGGGGATCACACAGGTTGGCGTCTTCCGGCTTGGCACAGAAATCTCCAGCCTGACCACCAGCGAGCTGGTCCAGCCGATATGCCGTGCATTGCTGCCTGGCTTTTCAGCAATGCACAATACCGGCCGCAGTGTGTTGGAGAGCGTGGTTGAATCCTTTTCCGCGGTTTGCCTGCTCGTGCTGCCGGCCGCCCTCGGGCTGAGCTTGATTGCCGCTCCCCTCGTGCATTTGGCGCTGGGCCCGAACTGGTCGGAAGCCGTGCCGGTCATTCGCAT
>JAEWBL010000610.1 GCA_023391175.1 Pseudomonadota bacterium | reverse complement strand
CCCTGTATACCAGGGAGATGTACTGGCGCATGGTCCGCTCCGTCACGCCGCCTTACCGGCGTCGAGCGCACGCATCACCGCGTCCGGCTCGTGCTCGATCACCGTCAGATAGGCCCTGGTCGCGGCTTCCGGCATTCGCCGCCCCTGCTCCCAATCGCGCAAACTGGCAACCGGGAAGCCGAAGCGCTCCGCAAAGGCAGATTGTGACATGCCGAACCGCTCACGCAGGAGCCGCACCCGCCGGCCAACCGACGCTCGTTCGAGCTGCTCGTCGGTGAGCGGCAGATTGTCCGGATCGGCCAAGGCGGCGACCTCCGCCTCATCGTCCGTCATGGCATGCACGTGAGCCCAGTTGGTGCGATCTGCCGGCTTTGGATCGCGGCCGGGCTTATAGCGGACGGTATTGTTTTCGCTCACGGCGGCTCGCCCTCCTGGCGCTGATGATGCGGCACACTTCGCCGCGCATGGTGTAGGCGACGGACAAGTGGATCCCATTCACCAAGCCGATGGCGCGGCCCCTGGGCTCGCCATACTGGGTGTCCACGATGACCAGCAACCGGGGATCCTCAAGCGCTTCGATGGCAGCCGGGAAGTCTACACCGTGCTTGGCGAGGTTGCTGTCGGCCTTGGCAGGATCCCATTCGTATTCCATGCCCAAATATACGGCACTGCCGCAGAGCGTTCAAGGCAAGACTGTCCGTCAGTTCGCCAACTCCGGCACCATCCCGAGCCGCTGCAGATAGACCGGCTCGCTGTAATCCCCCGCCTCCTCGTCCACCTCGGTCCGCACAACGTCGACTCCGACGATCTTGCCATTGGCCGCGAACATCCGCTCTGCGCGCACGATGGCGGCCTCTGCCGTCTTCGCCAGGATCGCCGGTTCGGGTTTCAGCCCGCCCTTGGGGCCGCGTGCGTAGGGCTGGACGATGATGTGAGTGACCGCTGACATGGGACATCCTTCCCGCTGGTGTGTTCTAAGAATGTTCTCGCTAGCGGTTGAAGGAAGTCAATCCTAAGCTTGGCCGGAAAGTCCGTATTGCAGGTATGTGTTTCGCGCATAGAGCAAGATTGTGAGCCATGATTCGCCTGAAAGCCGCGCCGGTACTGGGATTGGGGTTTCGAGCGAGTGGAAAGAGGTCGCGGTATACCAAAACGGTATTCGCAGAAAGCCGGTGACGAACCGGGAAGACGGCGCTACCGTTGTTCCTGAAGCGTTCTTCTTCTGGGGCGGCGTAGAAAAAGGGGCGGCAGGAGCGATGGGGAAGGTATCCACAGTCGAGGAGCCGGTCTTGCAGGCAGACTTGCTGTTGCGAATGTCAGAACTTCTGAGCTGCGCCCGTGAACGGTCAATGCGCTCTTCGGCTATCCAGGAGCCGGAGGAGGGACTTGGCATTGTCGAGGGATATAGGTTCCGTCTGTCTCCCCGACGCTACTTCACCGCCGTACCAACGGCAAAATGAGACAACCATCTCTGCCTCTTCGTCTGGTGTGAACGAAAGGCGCTCTTCATTTCGGTATTCTGCAAGCGCCTTGATCACGATGCCAAGCCGCTCCAACGGCACAGCTGCTTCCTGTCCAGACAGAGCCAAATCTGTGATGTCAGGGAGCCCCGCCAGAGCAAGTAGTTCCTCCTTCGGAACTCCATGCTCTGCGAACAGCGGAGCTAGTTTCCGAACGATCTCGAGGGGTAGGTACTCGTCTTTAAACAGGTCTGGATTTTCGTACCGCTGGTAGCTTGATGGCCCCTTGAATCCAAGAGCCTTTGCGCAGGCGTTCATGGACAGGCCGGCGCGTGCCCTGAGGTCACGCAGCTTCTCGGTAACGTGCATCGGCAAGGACTCCTTACGCGATACACGTTGCCCGTTTCTGCTTACGGTTTCCACGTTGACGAATTTACGTGAAAAGCGTAAAACGGGCGCATGACCCAAGCCGAACATATCATCTCGAAATTCGGTGGCGTGAGCGCCCTCTCTCGGAAGCTCGGTCACAGACACCCCACCACTGTGGACGGTTGGCGCCGCCGGGGATGGATACCGGCTGACCAACAGCCGCGCGTGCTGGAGGCGGGGCAAGACCTCGAACCGCCAATCACGCCGGACGATTTTTTCACAGTCTTTGCCACTCGCACCAACGAGGCCGCCTGATGCCGATGCACCAGTGCGCCCTCTGTCACCTGACCGATGAAACCCGCGCTGTGACCGGCCCGCGCGCTCCGCTGCCCTGCGCCTGCAACAAGGCGCTGGTCCAGCCGGTCTCCGTGTCCGCCCCGGCCACGCGCCGCGGCGCCAATGCCTTCGCCGCCCTGGCGGAGACCCAGGACCACTACACGGTCCGCGTCCCCCTCCCGGTCCCCGCCACAACTTAACCCCGGACAGCACGAAAGCCGGCCGCAAGCACCACCCCGCGCCGGCTTTCGAACTAAGGAGAACCGTAAGTGATGAGCCCCGATTCCTGCCCACAGAACTACACCGCTGACGCCACAGTCGTCCAGTTCACGAAGGGCGAGCGTCCCTTCTCCATTCGGCAGAACGGCGACGCCCATGCCACCACTTCCGTGCAGGGCAGCGGCCTCGCCGACTATGAGCGCGACTATCTGGCCGGCCTGCTGGCGTCCTTCCCGATCCGCTCGCTCGCCGACCTGATCATCGTACGCAATGGCGTCGCCACGATCCGCATCGACCTGCCGCTCGACATGCTGTCGCTGGAAGATGCCTGCACCCTGCAGGGGCTGGCCGGTGGCGGCTCCCTGCCCATGCCGGCTGGGTCCTCGCCGGCTCCCGCTCGCTGCGTAAAGAGGACAGCCCCCGCCAAGCAGCTGCCCCCGCTGACTGACCGCCAACGCCGGGTTCTTGAGCTGCTGTGCGCCGGCATGTCCAACCGGGAGATCGCCGACACGATCGGCACTCTGACCGAGGCGACGGTGAAGATCCACGTCTCGGCGGTGCTGAAGGCGCTCGGTGCCCTGAACCGCACCCACGCCGTGATGATGTCGCAGGGCTTGTTCCATACCTCACAGCTCCACCGCGAACAGCTCGCCAATGCGGGCGGCCATGACCACCAGTTCCTCGCGAACCGGCGCGTTCAGGCCGGCCAGCCGGAGCAGCATGTGGACGACGCCGTAAGCGGAGTCGCCGTCGGCGTCCAGTTGCGCGGGGAGGTCTGAGCCATGTTGGTTCGTGATCTTCATAGCGAACAAAATGGCGATGGTTCGCGTGTCGGTGGAGACAAAAAGGTGTGGCGCCGCCTGACAATCGCCGGACGGAAAATTGCCGTGGCGCGCCGCGACGCCGCGCAGAAGCTGGCCCGCGAGCTGCGGGACTACTTCAAGGCCAAGCACGGACGGAAAACGTCCGCCTGCATCGCCGACGACTATGCCGTCACCGACCGGCAGGCCCGCCGCTGGCTCGCCAAGGGCCCGACCTTCGACGGCTTCGCCTTGATGCTGGAGCGCGAGCGCGACCGCCTCCTGCACTGGCTGGCTGTCGCCTACTCCGAACGTCGCCGCCGCTTCCGCTGGCGCCGCGGCACGAAGGAGGCCTGACGCCATGGCTCGCGACCTCAACGGCCAGCCCATCCGCGACGACTACTCGATCGACTCCCACCGTGGTGCGCAGGAGCTGGCGGACATCGTCGCCCAGGCCATCCGCGCCGGCGCCACGGTCCGCGAGATCGGACCGGAGGACCTCGCAAACCACACCCTGCCGAAGTCCCGCTTGGATGGGCAGCGCAGCAACGGCAACAGCCAGCGTGCCCGCGCTCTGCGCGGCTAGCAGCGCCGCAAGAC
>JAEWBL010000577.1 GCA_023391175.1 Pseudomonadota bacterium | reverse complement strand
TGCTGCAGCCGTGCTTGCAGGTTGGTCAGCGTTTGCGTGGCATCCGCCCCCAGCGCGAATTGGCCATCGCCAGCTGGCTCTCCTTGTGCCACGGCCGACAGGGCAAGTTTGCGCTCTGCCCCCGTCGTGTCGCGGTAGCTCAGGACAAACGAATCCCCCACGCCGAATGCGGTGACGATGTTCGGCGTCGCCGCCGTTGACGTTTTGGCGGTTGTCATGGCGGCGGTGATCAGGCTGACCCCGGCCCCATCGGTCACCGCCATGCTGGAAAACGGCCGGTTTTGCTTGTCGACGATCGTCAGATCGCCAGTGACCCCATCCACATCAAACCGGACATCCTGAAGGCCGGGATAGGCTTTGGAGACTTCGCTGTTGAGAGCGTTGGCCAGATCCTTGGAGGTGCTGCCCGCGGGAGGTGTGAGCGAAACACTGTAAGTGTCGCTGCCCAAGGTGAAGGCGAAGCTCTCAGCCGTGGCGAGAGACCCGCTGGGGGCGCTCAGCGTGTAGGTCGATGCCGTGACGGTGGCCTCAAGGCTGGCCGAGGTCAGCCCGCCAGTCACCTTTTCCAGTGTGACTGGGTCGGATGGATCGACGACAGCGAGGACCGCCAGTTGGGTGATCAAGCTGCGGAAGGGATCGTCGGGATTTGCCGGATCCATCAAGGTCTGGGATTGCGCCACCGTTTTGGTGTCGGAAATCCGGATGTCCGCTGGGGTCGCGCCAGGGGAGGCCCATCGCGATGGGCCTCCTGGTGGGTTGAGATGGGCGTCGACCACCGCGGCCAAATCGTCGAAGGAGAGCGGTCCCGGTGCGGTGCTGAGCGCCGTTTTGACGGCGGTACGGACGCCGTCGAGGATCGCTGTCGCGGATGTGACGGGCGGCGTGGTGGCGGTGGTGCCGGCGAACACGTGATAGCCGCCAACCTCGCTGTTCATCAGGCTGACCACATCGGTCAGGGCGTCGGTTGCCGTCTTGCGCAGATCGCTCGGAAATTGCTGATTGTTCAAGCGCAGGCGTGTGGCCAACTCCTGGGTGGCCTTGACCGCAGTGGGTATGGCCTGCAGCGCCTGATCCGCCTGGGCGGCGCGCATGGCCATGGTGTTGACCGTTGTGTCATACGACTCCGTCCGGTTGATGGTGCCGCGCAGTGACAGCATCTCTCCGGTTGACTTGGCGCCATAGGCACCAAACGCGTCGCTTTTGCGCCCGGTGTTGAGCTGCTTTTCGATCTGGGCGATGTCGCTTTGCATCGCCCGAACGTTCGCCTGCACCAGAAGATTTTGCCGGTAGCCGTTGATGATCGTCATGGGTCCTGCCGCTTCCTGCCGCCGTCACCCCCCGCCTCAGCGGACAAGATCGAGCAGCTGATCATACATGGTCTGGGCCGTCGTCATCACTTTGGCGGTGGCCGCATAGCTGTTTTGGAGCTGCAAGAGACGTGCCATTTCTTCATCGAGGCTGACCCCGCTCTTTTCGGCCAGCTTGTCGGCAAGCAGCGTGGTGGTCGATTGTGCTTGGTCTTGTGCCTTTTGCGTGGCGGCGACATCGGCCGCAATCGTGGTGGTGAAATTGGATGCCGCTTGGCTGAGGGTTAGCGGACCACTTCCGGTCAGTGCAGGATCGGAGAAGGTGAGCTTGGTCATGAACACCTCCCGGGCTGTGGCAATGACGGTGGTGTCACTGGCCGGGAGGCTCCATTTGGCGTCGGAGGGATCGGTGATCTCCTCACGGTTGGCTGGTGGCGGCACGTCGGCCCGATCGCGCCAGGTGCCGGTGCGCAGATAAAGGGGATTTTTCACGATGTCCGTGTTGACGCCGATCCGGCTGGCATAGCCGACCTCCTGCTGGGGCAGCTTTGCCGGGTCGGGATCAAAGTGGACGGTGCCGCTGTCATCCTTGAAGAGTTCGAGGTGCCGGTCGGCGCCGGGGGCTGTCGAGGTGGCGGTGTCGAACTGCACGGTCAAGCGGCTGGCGAGCTCATCCAGTTGGGCTTGGCGTTGCGGCACCAACTCATCCCGCAGCCATTGATTGGCGCCGATGCGGCCACCAGGACGAAACAGCGGATCATTCCCGAGCCGCAGGGTGCCATCGAGCTCACCGGTGGCTGTCCGCCCCAACTCCAGCGGTCGGGCGGCTTCATCGACCAGGATTTTGTTGTCGGCGGTGTAAAGCTGATACACGCCCCGACCATCCTCAAAGCCGTGGACTTCCAGCAGGTCCGACAGCTTCGAGATGACGCGATCACGCTCATCCTCCAAATCCGTGCTGTCACCGTGGCTCGCCCGCGTCGTGGCAATCCGCTGATTGAGGCCGGCCATCTGTTTGGTGAGCGTGTTCACCGCCCCAGCATCGTCGGTGATCGCCTTCAAGCTGGTCTGCCTCAGTTCAGACAGGGTGCCAGACACGGTGCGAAAGGCCGAGGCGACGTCGCTCGCCGCATCTACGACACCACTGAGCAGCGACGGATTGGTGGGATTGGCCTGTAAGGTCTGGAAGGCGCTGCCGAGCTGATCGATTTTTGCCCCGAGGTTGCTGTCTGCCGCGGGATCGTTCGACAGCGCATCCAGCCTTTGCAGGGCGGCGAGCTTGGTGGTGTCGAAGGACAGGCTGGCTTGCGATTGGCGCAGGTTGGCCGCGATCGTGGTGTCGATGGCGCGCTTGATCGGGCCCGACCAGGCATTGCCTTGGCTGTCGACGGAGACGCCGTTTTGGACTTTCTTGGTGTAGCCCTCGGTCGACGCGTTGGTGATGTTGCGCGTCGTCGTGTCCATCAGGCGCGATGCCGTCGCGATGCCGTTGGAGGCCTTGAAAAGGATGGAGTTCAGCATGACGGCCTCCAATGGAACTCAAGGTGCTGTTCGGGGCGGTCCTCCCGCCCCACTCGGCAAACCGGCGGGGACTCCGCCTGTGTCACCTCGTCGCTATCACCGCACAATGCCGATGGTTTCCTGGAGCATTTCATCGCTGACCGTCACCATCTTGGCGTTGGCCGAGTAGCTGCGCTGTGCGGTGATCATTTTGGTGAACTCCTCACTGACATCCACAGTGGAGGCCTCAATGCTCGTTGGCGCGAAGGTGCCGGCGCCGCTTTCTCCGGCCGACACGGTCATCGGCTTGCCGCTGGCCGGCGTTTCCCGGAACGCCGCACCACTTTGCAAGGCCAAACCGCTGGGGTTGGGGACGGTGGTGAGGGGCACCTTGAA
>JAEWBL010000542.1 GCA_023391175.1 Pseudomonadota bacterium | reverse complement strand
CGCTGCGGCAGATACTCGTCTCCGTGGACCGCACCACCCGCCTCGTGCGGCAATTGCTGGCGCTCGCCAAGCTCGAAGGCACTCCGTCCCGGCCGCCCGAAGCTGCCGGCGAGACGGACGCCGGGGCGCTGCTGCGCGACATCGTGCGCCAGACGGCGAAGCCCGGGGCGGCTGAGGTGGTGGTGGATGACGCCCTCGACGCGGTGAAGCTGAGGGGCGACCACGAGGCCTTACACCTGATGCTGCGGAACCTGCATGAGAACGCGGTGGAGCACACCGCCGAGCATGCCGCCGGCGGCGGCACCATCGCCTGGCGTCCCTGCGCCGGCGGGCTGTGCGTGGAGGACGAGGGGCCGGGCATCCCCGAGGACGAGCTGCCTCTGGTGACGCGCCGCTTCTACCGGGGGCGCAGCCGGAGCGGCGCGGGGAGCGGCCTCGGCCTCACCATCGTCAGCATCGCGGCCGCCCGTGCCGGAGCACGGTTCACCCTTGAGAACCGCACGGACCGCACCGGCCTGCGCGCGACAATCGCCTGGCCGCAAAGGTAGTCCGCGCCCGTCTCCGCCCTACCGGCGGGGCCGGGGGGCAACGCGAGGGGCGGGGGCGCGTCATCTGTCGCGAAACTGCGGCGCGCGCTTTTCCGCGAAGGCGGCCATTCCCTCCTTCTGGTCCAGGGTTGCGAAAAGGGACTGGAACATCCGCCGCTCGAACAGAAGCCCCTCGGAAAGCGAGGTCTCGAAGGCGCGGTTGATGGTCTCCTTGATTGCCAACGTGTTGATGCGGGATTTCGCCGCGATCTCCTCGGCGATGCGCTGCGCCTCGGCCAGCAGGTCCGCGGCGGGCACGATCCGCGACACGAGGCCCGAGCGCTCCGCCTCCACCGCGTCCATCATCCGGCCCGTCAGGCACAGGTCCATCGCCTTTGCCTTGCCGACCGCGCGGGCGAGGCGCTGGGTTCCGCCCGCCCCCGGCATGACGCCGATCTTCACTTCCGGAAGGCCGAAGCGGGCGGTGTCGGCGGCGATCACCACATCGCACATCAGCACGACCTCGCAACCGCCCCCCAGCGCATAGCCGGCCACCGCGGCCACGAGGGGCTTGCGCATGCGGGCGATGACATCCCAGGAGGCGAGGAAGTCCTCCAGAAATGTCTCGGGGTAGGTGCGGTCCGCCGCCTCCTTGATGTCCGCCCCGGCCGCGAACGCGCGGTCCGACCCGGTGAGCACGATGCAGCCGATCTCGGGATCGGTGCCGAACTGGCCGAGGGCGCCGGCGATCTCCGCCACCATCGCGGCGTTGAGCGCATTGAGGGCGTCCGGCCGATCGAGGGTGATCCATCCCACCCGGCCGCGCGCCATCGTGCGGATGAGATCGAAGCGGCGCGGGGCGCCGGACTGGGCGGCAGGGGTCATCACGGGCTCCAGACGACAGGGTTCCGGCCGGCGCCCATGGGCGCCGGTGCTGTTGCGCGGGTGCGTGCGGGCCGTCAGTTGCCGCGGGGGCTGATCGCGGCCTGGACATCCCGCCAGGTGTCCGGGAAACCCGCGGCGAAGGCGGCGGCGACCGGTGCCACCGCGTCCCGCCACGGCTTCAGGTCGCTCACCGTGACGATGGCGGCCCCTTTGGCGGCCATGTCCTTCAGGATGGCCGCGTCGTCGGCTTCCATCCGGCCCCAGGCTTCCGTCACCTCGGCACGGGCGGCGGCGAGGAGCGCGGCCCGATCCTCCGCCTTGAGGCGGTCGAGGGCGTCCGCGCGGGCGACGAGCACGTAGGTGATCATCATCAGCCCCGGCGCATGGGTGGCCTTCGGCGCCTCCATGCCGAGCTGCGAGGTCCAGGCCCCGGGCGAGGTGAACACACCGTCGAGGGCGCCGCGGAGGAAGGCCGGCTTCATCTCCGGAATGGGCAGCACCACCGGCTCCGCGGAGAGGCGGCGCATGATGTCCTCATAGATGCCGGCGCCGGCGACGCGGATCTTCAGGCCCTTCAGGTCCGACGGGGTGGCGACGCGCTTGTCGCGGAACACGAACAATTGGTCGGCCCCGCGCATCAGGCCGATGACGCGCAGATCCTGCCCGCGGGCGAGGCTGTCCAGAAGCCCCACGACGCCGGTCCGCGCGGCGGGCTGCGCCATGGCCGCATCGTCCAGCGCGAACGGCAGGTTGATGAAGCCGAACCGCGGGTCCAGCCGCTCCAGGTTCGCGGCGTTGACGAAGGTCAGGTCGGCCTTCCCGGCCTTGATCGCCTCGAGGGAGGCGAAGCCCGGATAGATGGTTCCGCCGGGGTTGGCGGCGATGGTCAGCCGGCCGGAGGTGGACTTCGCCACCTGGTCGGCCATGGCGGTGAAATAGGGCACCCGCGGGTGGTTGAGCGGAATGTCGAAGATGAGCCGCAACTCCTCCGCCAGCGCGGGCGGCGGCGCGGCGAACGGCGCAAGCATCATCAGCGCCGCCCCTGCGAGGCGGCCGAGGGTGGTCTTCATGGCGTTTCCTCCCTGTGTCGGCAGTGCATCTGCCTTTTGTCGGACCCCGGCCTTGGCGCCGGGTCTCAATAGGCCAGCGGCCAGCGCCGCAGCCGTTCCTTCGCCTTCACCGCGAGGCGGGCGAGGCCGTTGGGCTCGATGATGAGAAAGGTGACGATGAGGCCGCCGAAGATCATCAGTTCGAGGTTGGCCAGCACGTCCGGCTTCAGCGCCTCGCCGAACAGGGTGGCGGCGTTGGCGATGGCCACGGGCAGGAGCACGATGAACGCCGCTCCGAGGAACGCGCCGAGGATGGAGCCGAGGCCGCCGATGATGACCATGAACAGGATCTGGAACGAGCGGTGCAGCGAGAAGGCCTCGATCTCCACATTGCCGAGATAGAGGAAGCTCCACAGCGCGCCCGCGACCCCGCAATAGAAGCCCGACACCGCGAAGGCGGTGAGCTTGGCGCGCGCCGTGTCCACCCCGGTGAGGGCGGCGGCGGTCTCCTGGTCGCGCACCGCCATCAGCGCGCGGCCGGTGGAGGAGCGCACCAGGTTCTTGGCGAGGACCGCCAGCAGCACCACCGTCGCGAAGGCCACGAGATAGCGCGCGGGCACCGAGGAGAAGGCATGGCCGAAGAAAAAGAGCGTCGGGGTGGAGACGACGCCGGAGGGGGTGTTCAGCACCAACCAAGGAATGTGGGTGCAGATCCATTCGATGAAGAACTGGGCGGCAAGCGTCGCCACCGCCACGTAGAAGCCGCGGATGCGCAGGGAGAGCAGGCCGAAGGCGAGGCACACCGCCCCCGCCACCGCTCCCGCCAGCACGAAGGAGACCGGGAAGGGCAGCCACGGCAGGCGGATGACGAGGTTCACCGCCGCATAGGCCCCGACCGCCATGAAGGCCCCCGAGCCGAGCGAGAGCAGGCCGGCGTAGCCGGTGAGGATGTTGAGCCCGATGGCCGCGAGCGACAGGATGAGGAAGGGCAGCAGGATGGAGCCGAGCCAGTAGGGCCCGGCCACCAGCGGCACCACGAGCGCCCCCACGGCCACCAGGGCCACCACCGCCCAGCGGTCGAGGGCCACGGGGAAGATGGCCTGTTCCTGGGCGTAGGACGTCTTCAGGGCGCCGGCGTCACGGTAGAACATGGCTCAGACCCTCGCGATGCGCGCCGCGCCGAACAGGCCGGCGGGGCGGATGAGGAGGACGGCGATGGCCAGCGCGTAGGGGAACCAGTTCTCGATGCCGCCGCCCACGAACGGGCCGAGATAGATCTCCGCGAGCTTCTCCGAGACCCCGATGACCAGCCCCGCCACGATGGCGCCGGCGATGGAATTGAAGCCGCCGAGGATCATCACCGGCAGCGCCTTCAGCGCCACCAGCGTCAGCGCGAACTGCACGCCGAGCCGCGCGCCCCACACGAGGCCGGCGACGAGGGCGATGAAGCCCGCGGCCCCCCACACCACGGCCCAGATGAAGCCCAGCGGCACGCCCGCCACCTGCGCCGCCTGGGTGTCGTCGGCCACCGCCCGCAGCGCACGCCCCACCTTGGTGTAGGAGAAGAAGGCGGACAGCACCGCCACCAGCACCGCCGCCATCACCGCGGCGGAGAGGTCGAACTGCGAGATGAGGATGCCGCCGATCTCGATGGGCTCGTCGGAGATGCCGAGGTCGAGCCCGCGCACCCTCGTGCCCCAGATGAGCTGGGCGAAGCCCTCCAGGAAGATGGAGAGGCCGATGGTGGCCATGAACAGGATCATGTGATCCTGCCCGATCAGCGGGCGCAGCACCGTGCGCTCGATGGCCACCGCCAGCACCAGCATGGCGGCGAGCGCGGCGAGGAAGGCGGCCCACATGGGCAGCCCGAACTCCAGGAAGCCGACGAAGGTGAGCGCGGCGAACAGCACCATCGCGCCCTGGGCGAAGTTGAACACGCCCGAGGCCTTGAAGATGAGCACGAAGCCGAGCGCCACCAGCGTGTACATGACGCCGGACAGGAGGCCGCCCACCACCACTTCGAGAAAAAAGGAAATGTCGCCCATGATGTCCTCCTTCACGCGGCTTCGCCGAGGGCGGCGGACCCGAGATAGGCGGCGATGACCTCGGGGTCGGCACGCACCTCGGCCGGCGTGCCGTCGGCGATCTTGCGGCCGTAGTTGAGGACCGCGACGCGATCGGACAGCCCCATCACCACGCCGATGTCGTGCTCGATGATGAGCACCGTGGTGCCGAAGCTCTCGTTGACCCGGCGGATGAAGCCGCACATGTCGCGCTTCTCCTCGTGGGTCATGCCGGCCATGGGCTCGTCGAGCAGCAGCAGCTTCGGCTCGGTGGCGAGCGCGCGGGCGAGCTCCACCCGCTTCTGGATGCCGTAGGGCAGGCTCGCCACGGGGCTCTTGCGCAGGTGCTCCAGCTCCAGGAAGGCGAGGATGCGCTCCGCCGCTTCCCGCTCGCGCTGCTCCTCCGCCGACGCGGAGGGCAGGCGCAGGAGCTTGCCGAGCAGCCCGCCATGGAAGCGCGCGGCGCGGCCCACCAGCACGTTGTCGATGACGTTCATGCCCTTGAACAGCGCCACATGCTGGAACGTGCGGCCGATGCCCGAGCGTGCGGCAAAGGCCGGCCGCATGCGCGCCCGCGCCTTGCCGGCGAAGCTGATGGTTCCGGAGCGCGGGTGGTAGACGCCATTGATGACGTTGAGCAGCGAGGTCTTGCCCGCCCCGTTGGGCCCGATGATGGAGAGGATCTCTCCCTCGTGGACGGCAAGGGACACGTCGGTGAGCGCCTTCACCCCGCCGAAGGCCACGTTGACGTTGCGCACATCCATGAGGAGCGGGCCGGGGGTGCGTGCGGCGTGCGCGCCGCGGCTCGCCGCGGCGGTGGCCCACGGGACGGCGGGGGCGCTGTGGCGGGTGTCTCCCTCCAGCGTCAGTTCGTTCGGCCCGAAGCCCTCGACCGCGATCTCGAAGGCGGTGATGGTCACACCGCCCAGGCCGGCATCGGTCGCGAGGCGCGCCTTCACCCGCTCGACCGCCGCCTGGGCGCGGGCTGCGGCCTCGGCGCCATCGTCGGCGTCGTCGGCCGCCGCAACGACGGCGAGGCGGGCGAGAAGCCCGTCGCCCGCCGGGGTCACGCGCGCCCGGTCGATGCCCTCCTCGGCGCGCAGCAGGGCCTCGATGCTGCGCAGCCGGCCGGCATGGGTGTCGGACAAGGCAGAGCGGGAGCACGGCGCACCGTCTTCGTCC
>JAEWBL010000447.1 GCA_023391175.1 Pseudomonadota bacterium | reverse complement strand
CGCCTGAACATTACGGAGCCGCCATGGCCGCCCTCGACCCGCTCCCCGAATTGATGGTGGAGCCCATCGTCCGCGCCGCGCTGCTGGAAGACCTCGGCCGCGCCGGAGACATCACCACCGATGCGGTGGTGCCGGCCGGGCACGTCAGCCGCCTTGTGCTCGCCGCCCGTCAGGACGGCGTGGTGGCGGGGCTCGACTGCGCCCGCATCGCCTTCCGCCTGCTGAATCCGGACGTGCGCTTCACACCCGTGGTGGCGGACGGTTCGCGCGTCACGCCGGGCACCGTGCTGGCCGAAGTGGAGGGCCCCTCGCGCGCGCTGCTCACCGGCGAGCGCACCGGCCTCAACCTCGCCTGCCGCCTCTCCGGCATCGCCACGGCGACCGCCGCGCTGGCGGATGCGGTGGCGGGGCACAAGGCCCAGATCGTCTGCACCCGCAAGACCACGCCCGGCCTGCGCGCGCTGGAGAAATATGCCGTGCGCGCCGGCGGCGGTGCCAACCACCGCTTCGGCCTCGATGATGCGGTGCTGGTGAAGGACAATCACGTCGCCATCGCCGGCTCGGTGGCCGAGGCGGTGAAGCGCGTGCGCGCCCGCGCCGGTCACATGGTGAAGATCGAGGTGGAGGTGGACACCCTCGCCCAGCTCGAGGAACTGCTGACGCTCGGCGCCGATGCGGTGCTGCTCGACAACATGACCCCCACCACCCTCGCGGAGGCGGTGCGCATGGTGGGCGGGCGGATGCTCACGGAAGCCTCTGGAAGGGTGAACCGCGAGACGGCGCCGGCCATCGCCGCGTCCGGCGTGGATCTCATCTCCGTGGGCTGGCTGACCCACAGCGCGCCGATCCTGGACATCGGCCTCGACTGGGTGGGCTGACGGGCGATCACAGGCGCACGCCGCGCAGGCTCTGAGACGGCGCCGCGCCGAAGGTGCGGCGGAAGTCGTGGGTGAAGTGGGCCTGGTCGGCGAAGCCCGCCGCATGGGCGGCGGCAGTGAAGCTGCTGCCGTCAGCGATCTCCGCGATGGCCCGGCGCATCCGCCCCCAGGCGCGGTAGCGGCGGAACGGCACGCCCATCTCTGCGGTGAACAGGTGCTGGAGGCGAGAGGGGGAGAGGCCGACCTGCCGCGCGAGGGCGGCAAGCTCCGGCACGCGCTCCGCATCGCTCATCGCCGCCGCCACCTGCTGGATGCGGGGATCGAGCGTCGCGCGGGCACGGCGGCGGGACACATCCACCACATCGGCCAGGGCCTCCCCGGCCCAGCCCGCCGCGTCCGGCGCCTCCCAGAGTTCGCGCAGCAAGGGCAGCGCGCCGCCGTGGCCGAAAAGCGCGCCCTGCTCCTCCCGCGCATTGGCCACGAGCGGCGCCAGCGCATGGGCGCCGTCCACGCTCGGCTCCAGATAGAAGACCGCGATGGGCTCGCCGCCCACGTCCAGCTCATGCACCACGCCCGCCGGCACGAGGGCGGTGCGGCACGCCCGCCATGAGCCACCTCCGACCCTGAGTCCGAACAGCCCGTAGAGCCCGGCGAGGAACACCGGGGCGCCGTGCTGGTGCGGGGCATTGTAGACGAGCGGCCCGGCGAAGAAGGTGCGGCCCGCATCCAGGAACCAGAGCGGCCCGAGGCCCTGCCCCGTCGCAGCACGTTCGTACAAGCGGGGCCGCGTGCCCATGCCTAGGCTCCTCCTGCCGGCACTTCATCACATCGCCACGGGCCGCACAAAGCGCCCGCAGGGAGACAGCCATGGCCTTGCCAACGCCCCGCGCCGGCGCGCCCAGCCGCCGCGCCCTCCTCGCCGCCGCCCTCGCCGCTCCGGCCCTGCTGCACACCGGGCGGACGCGCGCCATGGCGCCGCAGCGCGGCCCCCTCCCCGTCACGCCCTTCCGCTTCAAGCTGGGTGCGTTCGAGGTGACCACCGTGCTCGACGCCTCGGCGATGATCGACGGCCCGTGGCCCATCGTCGGCGAAGACCGGCCCGTGGAAGAGGTGGCGGCGCTGATGCGCGCCAGCCTGCTGCCCGAGAAGCGCTTCCGGCCCGGCTTCACCCCGACGCTGGTAAACACCGGCGCGCAGCTTCTGCTGTTCGATGCCGGCAACGGGGAGAACGGCTTCATCCCGCGGCCGAACGGCGGATGGCTGGCGCAGCAGGTCGCCGCCGCCGGCTATGCCCCCGAGCAGGTGGACGTGGTGGTGCTCTCCCACGCCCATGTGGACCATATCGGCGGGCTGGTGGAGGCGGGCAAGGAGATGTTTCCCAAGGCCCGCTACGTGATCGGCGAGACCGAATTCGCCTACTGGGCCGCGCCCGAGCGCCTTTCAGCGACGCCCGACAGCCTCGAACATGCCACCGCGCAGGTGTTCGCCCGCAACCTCGCCCCCTTCGCCGAGCGCGTCACGCGGGTGCGGCCGGGGGCCGAGATCGTGCCCGGCATCCATGCGGTGGAGGCGTTCGGGCACACGCCGGGCCATCTGGCCTTCCATGTGGAGAGCGCGGGCAAGCGCCTGCTGGTCTGGGGCGATTGCGCCCATCACGAGGTGGCGTCGCTGGCCCATCCCGAGTGGCACGCTCTGTTCGACATGGACAAGGCGCAGGGCGCCGCCACCCGCAGGCGCATCTACGACATGGCCGCCACCGACCGCATCCCGGTGGTGGGCTATCACACCTCCTTCCCGTCGGTGGGCTATGTGGAGCGGCAGGGGAGCGCCTATCGCTGGCTCCCGCTCACCTACCAATTGGCGGAGTGAGGCCCGGAAACGAAAACGGCCGGGCGATGCCCGGCCGTTCGCGTTCAGAAAGGAAGGAAGCTCAGGCCTTCGGCCAGTTCCGCACGTCCACGAAGTGGCCGGCGATGGCCGCCGCCGCCGCCATGGCGGGGGAGACGAGGTGGGTGCGGCCCTTGAAGCCCTGACGGCCCTCGAAATTGCGGTTCGAGGTGGAGGCGCAGCGCTCCTCGGGGGCGAGGCGGTCGGCATTCATGGCGAGGCACATGGAGCAGCCTGGCTCGCGCCACTCGAAGCCCGCCTCGATGAAGATCTTGTCCAGACCCTCGGCCTCGGCCTGCTCCTTCACGAGGCCGGAGCCCGGCACGACCATGGCGGAGACGTTCGGGTTCACCTTGTGGCCGCGGGCGATGGCCGCCGCCTGCCGCAGGTCCTCGATGCGCCCGTTGGTGCAGGAGCCGATGAACGCCCGGTCGATGGTGATGTCGGTGATCTTGGTGCCGGCGGTGAGGCCCATGTAGCCCAGCGCGCGGATCTTGGCGGCGCGCTTGCCCTCGTCCTCGATGAGCGCCGGATCGGGCACGAAGCCTTCCACGGACACCACATCCTCGGGGCTGGTGCCCCAGGAGACGATGGGCGGCAGGTTGGCGCCGTCGAGATGGATCTCGGCGTCGAAATGCGCGCCCTCGTCCGAGCGCAGGGTCTGCCAGAACTTCACCGCGGCGTCCCAGTCGGCGCCCTTGGGGGACTTCGGCCGGCCCTTGAGATACTCGAATGCCTTCTCGTCCGGCGCCACCATGCCGGCGCGGGCGCCGCCCTCGATGGACATGTTGCAGACGGTCATCCGCCCTTCCATGGAGAGGGAGGTGATGCCTTCGCCGGCATATTCGATGACATAGCCGGTGCCTCCGGCGGTGCCGATGGTGCCGATGATGGCGAGCACCACGTCCTTGGCGCCGACGCCCTCGGGCAGCGGCCCGGAGACGGTGACGCGCATGTTCTTCGCCTTCTTCTGGATCAGCGTCTGGGTGGCGAGCACATGCTCCACCTCGGACGTGCCGATGCCATGGGCGAGGGCGCCGAACGCCCCGTGGGTCGAGGTGTGGCTGTCGCCGCAGACGATGGTGGTGCCGGGCAGGGTGAAGCCCTGCTCGGGGCCGACCACGTGGACGACGCCCTGACGCTTGTCGAAGCCGTCATAATATTCGACGCCGAATTCCTTGGTGTTCTCGGCGAGCGCGGCGATCTGCGCGACGCTCTCGGGGTCCGGGTTCGGCAGGGTGCGGTCGGTGGTGGGGACGTTGTGGTCCACCACGGCGAGGGTCTTCTGCGGCGCGCGCACCTTGCGGCCGGTCATGCGCAGGCCCTCGAAGGCCTGCGGGCTCGTCACCTCGTGGACGAGATGGCGGTCGATGTAGAGCAGGCAGGTGCCGTCATCCTGCCGGGAGACGACGTGGTCGTCGAAGATCTTGTCGTAGAGCGTCTTGGGGCCGTTCACCGGGGCGTTCATCGCGTCGTGTCCTGAGGAAAGGCCGGCGCGCGTCGGGGCGGCCGGGCCGGTAACGATGGAAGGGCGGTATCCGTGGCGCCGCTTATGGGCGCGTCAGCATGCGGGCGTCAAAGCACCGAGGAGGCCGCCGTCGTGAAGCGGCCAAAGAAGCGGCCCGGCAGGCGCACATGATCGGGCACCGCCGCGAACTCCATCGTCGTGCGCGCGAACGGACCGGCCCCGCAATGGGCCGCCCGGTCGAGGCTGTGGCGATGGTCACGCGTCTGTCGCATGGGGCGGGTTTTTAGCAGTTCCACGCTGACGCGACAATCCGGCGCGCAGGGATGTGAAATCCGGGCGCGGGACGGGGATGATCCGTCCCCCGCGACCTTGCCCTTGCCATCATCTTGGGCGAGGCGCTAGGCGGCCGGCCGTGAGGCCCGCCGCAGGAGGAGGAGTTTCGGGTGCAGTTCATCTCCAACTTCCACGGGGCGCAGTTCCTCGACACCGTGGTGAGCCTTGCTGCCGCCTTCCTGTTCGGCACCTTGATCGGCGCGGAGCGGCAGTATCGCCAGCGCACCGCCGGGCTGCGCACCAATGTGCTGGTGGCCGTGGGCTCGGCCGCCTTCGTCGATCTCGCTGCCAGCCTCGGCGGGGCGACCGACGCCATGCGCGTCGCCGCCAACGTGGTAACCGGCGTCGGCTTCCTCGGCGCCGGCGTCATCATGAAGGAAGGCATGAACGTGCGCGGCCTCAACACCGCCGCGACGCTCTGGTGCTCGGCGGCCGTGGGCGCCTGCGCCGGAGCCGACCGCATCGCCGAGGCGGCGCTCATCACCTTCATCATCATCGCCGGCAACACGGTGCTGCGTCCGGTCGCCCGCGCCATCGACCGCGCGCCCCTCGACGCCCGCCGCTCGGAAGTCAGCTACGAGGTGCGCCTCACGGTGGATTCCGCCGCTGCGGCCGACCTGCGCGACGTGCTGATCGACACGCTGGAGGGCGAGAAATATCTCGTGCGCGACGTGGACGAGGAGCCGGGCACCGACGGCGCCGTGGTGCTGGTGGCGAAGCTCGTCACCACCTCGGTGGTCCCCGCAGAACTGGACGCCATCACCGACCGCCTCGCCCGGACGCCCCGCAGCCGCCACGCCACCTGGGAGAGCGTGACGGAGGAATAGGGCGGGCGTTGGGATCAGCATCGGCTTTTCCAATGCCGTCATCCCCCGG
>JAEWBL010000440.1 GCA_023391175.1 Pseudomonadota bacterium | reverse complement strand
GTGCAGAACCACCCGGCGGTGCAGGCCTGGGCGGCGGATGCGGCGAAGGAAACCTGGATCGTGCCGGAGGATGAGCTTTAGCGGCCGGAGGTTGGGGCAAGAACCCCTCCTAAATCCTCCCCACAAGGGGGAGGATTTAGGAGGGTCTTCGATGATCGCTTCCCGCGGCGCTCAAGCTTTGCAACATTTTTTTGACCGGGGACTGGTCAAGCCGGGAGTCCTTCTGTATATGACCGGCAAATTTTCCGGAAAGACCCGCTTTCTCGTCCGGCCTAGCGGGCCGATGGCGAGGTTTTGACGGGATAGAGATTGGAGTTTCGAAATGGCAGTTCCGAAAAGAAAAACCAGCCCGTCGCGCCGTGGCATGCGCCGTTCCGCCGATGGTCTCAAGGCCCCGACCTATGTCGAGGACAAGAACTCCGGCGAACTGCGCCGTCCGCACCACGTCGACCTGAAGACCGGCATGTATCGCGGCCGGCAGATCCTGAAGCCCAAGGCCGAGGCCTGATCTTCATGTCGCGGTGGCCTTGAAGGCCGCCGTTGCAGCGCCGGCGCACGCCGCCGGCGCGCCCCCCCTCCCCGGGGGTGAATCCGGCCCAAGAACCCGCCGAGCGATTCGGTCCCACGCGCGGGCGGGCCGACTACATGCCGCCATGTTCAGCAATTCTGACCGGCGCGCGACATCGCGACCCTGCCTCTCAATGCGCGATGCAGCCATCTGGTCGCAGCCCTGCCCAGCGCTCGATTCTCCCGGCATCCGCCCCGGTGGTCGGCCAGCGCGCACAATCCCCCGATGCCTCCGCATCCGTGACATTCAGAGCCCGATGTGTCATCGCATCCGCGGAGCCTGACGGCGCCACGGGCCAAGGCCCTCGGCGTTACGGGCTGAGCGGTCCCGAGGAGCACCAATGCTGACGCCCGTCCCGTTGCTGATCGTCCCCCTCGCCCTCTACAACATCATGGTCTTCCTGATGCCGGGCACGGAATGGACGACTGTGCTCACCACGGTCGAGATGATGTCGGGCGCCCACTGGACGATCACCCTCGCGGAGGGGTTCATCGCCCTCAGCCTGTTCTTCCTGTTCTTTGAGATTCTCAAGTCGACGCGCATCAGCTCGCGCTCGATCATCGATCACATGCTGTCGATGCTGGTGTTCGCGGCGGGCCTTGCCGAATTCCTGCTGGTGCGTCCGGCCGGAAACTCTGTGTTCGCCATCCTGCTCTGCATCATGCTGCTGGACGTGGTGGCCGGCTTTTCAGTCTCGATCCGGGTCGCGCAGCGCGATTTCACCGTCGATCCGCGCGGGCAGCAATAAAACCTGCCGAGGAACCGGCGCGGCCGGGCGGAACCGGCCATCGCGCATCTTGCAGTTCAAGCCGCCGGCCCCCCGCGACGGGCGGCCGGCGCGGGCTTATCAGCTTCCGCTGCCTTCCTTGGGCTGGCTGCGGATCTCGCTCGGCGCATCGTTCTTCGCCACGAGCTTGGGCTCGGGCTTCGGAACCAGTTGCTCCAGCTTCGCCTGCATGTCCGCCATCTGCCGCTTCAGCGCGTCAAGCTCGTCCACTCGCTCGGGCTGCGACGCAGGCTGCGCGGGTGCAGCAGCGGCCGGAGTGGTCGCGGTCCCGGCCGGCTCATCCCCCTTGGGGAAAGGCAGGAACATGTGGAAGGCGCGTTCGAACACTTCCATGTTGCGACGCACGGTCTCGTCCAGGCCGGCAAACGGAGCGCCGGGAACCGGAAATGGCGTGCCGGCCAGCGTTTGCGACAGGTGGTCCCGAAACTTTCCCTGGTCCTTGGTGAAGCTGTCGATGGACGCTTCCAGGTACCTTGGCACCAGCATCTGCATGCTGTCACCGTAGAAGCGGATGATCTGGCGCAGGAAGGCGATGGGCAGAAGGTTCTGCCCCTTGTTTTCCTGCTCGAAGATGATCTGCGTCAGTACGGAATGGGTGATGTCCTCGCCGTTCTTGGCGTCATACACCACGAAATCCTCGCCTTCCTTCACCATGTTGGCGAGGTCTTCGAGAGTCACGTAGGTGCTGGTCCCCGTGTTGTAGAGACGGCGGTTCGCGTATTTCTTGATGGTGACTGGCTCTTGCGATTTGGCCATCGTCCGGTCATCCGTTTCCTTGGGCGGAATGGCAGGTTAAGGCGTTTCCAAGTGCAGAGCTACCACTTTGTGTGCGCTGCCCATCGCGCCTTTCGCAGCGCGGAGTCAGCCCCGCGCCCATGCCGTGCCGACCAAGGTTGAATAGCTGCTTTTGACCGGCCCCCTTGCCATGCGATGGGTCATTGACACATGGTCCGGCCCGGACACGATAGAGGTCAAGCCTTCCCACTCGCCATTCGGCAAAGAGGCGCGGAGCCACCCGCCCGATCTTCCCAGGAGAGACTTCCATGAAGGACGAGGTCGTTATCGTTGCAGCCGCGCGCACCCCTGTCGGGTCGTTCAACGGCGCGCTCGGCGCACTTCCCGCGCATGAGCTTGGCGCGATCGCCATCAAGGCCGCCCTTGAGCGGGCCGGCGTGGCGCCGGAGGCCGTCAGCGAGGTGATTCTGGGCCAGGTGCTCACCGCCGCCCAGGGCCAGAACCCGGCCCGCCAGGCGTCCCTCAAGGCCGGCGTGCCCATCGGCGCCCCCGCCTACGAGGTGCAGATGGTGTGCGGCTCGGGCCTGCGCTCCGTCGCGCTCGGCGCCCAGGCCATCGCCAACGGCGACAGCGAGGTCGTCGTGGCCGGCGGCCAGGAATCCATGAGCCAGTCCACCCACGCCGCGCACCTGCGCAACGGCGTGCGCATGGGCAATGCCGACTTCGCCGACACCATGATCAAGGATGGCCTGTGGGACGCCTTCAACGGCTACCACATGGGCGTGACCGCCGAGAACGTGGCCAAGGAATTCCAGATCACGCGCGCCGAGCAGGACGAGTTCGCCGTCGCCTCCCAGAACAAGGCCGAGGCGGCCCAGAAGGGCGGCAAGTTCAAGGACGAGATCGTCCCCGTGACCATTTCCACCCGCAAGGGCGACGTGGTGGTGGACCAGGACGAGTACATCCGTCACGGCGCCAGCCTCGAGGCCATGCAGAAGCTGAAGCCCGCCTTCGCCAAGGACGGCACGGTGACCGCCGGCAATGCTTCCGGCATCAATGACGGCGCCGCCGCCGTGGTGCTCATGAGCGCCGCCAAGGCCAAGGCCGAGGGCAAGACCCCCCTCGCCCGCATCGTCTCCTGGGCGCAGGCCGGCGTTGATCCGTCGGTGATGGGCACGGGCCCGATCCCGGCGTCCAAGCTGGCGCTGGAAAAGGCCGGCTGGTCCAAGGACGACCTCGATCTCGTCGAGGCCAACGAGGCGTTCGCCGCCCAGGCCATCGCCGTCAACAAGAGCCTCGGCTGGGATACCTCCAAGGTCAATGTGAACGGCGGCGCCATCGCCATCGGCCACCCGATCGGCGCCTCGGGCACCCGCATTCTGGTGACCCTGCTGCACGAGATGCAGAAGCGCGACGCCAAGAAGGGCCTCGCCACCCTCTGCATCGGCGGCGGCATGGGCATCGCCATGTGCCTCGCGCGCGACTGACCCCCGCGCACGCCTGAGCCGCTCCGCGGTTCAGGCCGCCGGACGGGTAGCCGCGCCCCAGGCTACCCCGTCCCCAAAGGGCCGCGACGTCGGATCGCGGCCCTCCGTTTCCGAACGGAAATATGGACTTGCTACACACCGCCCGAGCGTGGCTCGACCCGCTTCGGCTGGGTGGGGAGTCTTCAGGTCGAGCCAATAGCGTTAAGTGAAGGAGGGAAACCATGGGACGCGTCGCATTGGTCACGGGCGGCACACGGGGAATCGGCGAAGCGATCTCGGTGGCGCTGAAGGCCGCCGGTCGGACGGTCGTCGCCAATTTCGCGGGCAATGAGGAGGCCGCCAAGGCCTTCACCGAAAAGACCGGCATTCCCGCCTACAAGTGGGACGTGTCCGACTTCGAGGCCTGCAAGGCCGGCCTTGCCAAGGTGGAAGCCGAGGTCGGCCCAATCGAAATCCTGGTCAATAACGCTGGCATCACCCGCGACGGCCAGCTGCACAAGATGTCGCTTGAGCAGTGGAACGCGGTGATCAACACCAACCTCAACTCCGCCTTCAACATGACGCGCAACCTCATCGAGGGCATGCGCGACCGCAAGTTCGGCCGCATCGTCTGCATCTCGTCCATCAACGGGCAGAAGGGGCAGTTCGGCCAGACCAATTATTCGGCCGCCAAGGCCGGCGAGATCGGCTTCGTGAAGGCGCTGGCGCAGGAAACCGCGAAGCTCGGCATCACGGTGAACGCCATCGCCCCCGGCTACATCGCCACCGAAATGGTGCGCGCGGTGCCTGCCGAGGCTTTGGCCAAGATCGTGGCGACCATCCCGGTCGGCCGCCTCGGCGAGCCGGAAGACATCGCCCGCTGCGTGGTGTTCCTCACCTCCGACGACGCCGGCTTCATCACCGGCTCGACCATGACCGTGAACGGCGCGCAGTACATCTGCTGATCGCGCCACCCGGCGACGCAAAACGGCCCGCGTCCTCCCCGGACGCGGGCCGTGTGCATTTCAGGCCATCGCTCGTATCAGACCACCAGCGTCTGCAGCAGGGCCCGCACCGGCTCCGGAATCGGCACCGGCCGCTGGGTCTCCCGCTCCACATAGACATGAACGAAATGCCCCTGCGCCGCCGCGCTTGGGTCGTCACCCTGAAACAGGGCGATCTGGTAGCGCACCGAGGACGATCCAAGCTTCGTCACCCGCATCCCCGCCTTCACCGGGGCCGGATAGGTGAGGCTGCGGAAATAGGTGCAGCGAGTCTCCACCACGAGGCCGATGACGGGGCTTGTCTGCGGGTCCAGCAGCCCGGCCGAGACCAGTTGCTCGTTCACCACCGTGTCGAAGTAGGAATAATAGACCACGTTGTTCACGTGGCCGTAGACGTCCACGTCCATCCATCGGGTCGTGATCGGCAGAATGTGCTTGAAGCCGTCGATCGTCACCGGCGTCTCGCGTGCAGCCGTGCCTCCTCCTGCACCCGTCCCTGCCCCACCGCTCATTCCAGCCTCCCAATCGCATCCGCCGCCATTTAGAGGCGCGGGGTGGGCGAGGCCAAGGGGCAAACCGAGCGCGGCCTCAGCCCGGCTCGTCGCCGGGCGGCAGCGGCTGTTCGGGCACCTTGAGCGCGTCCGCGAGGCGCATGCGCGCGGTGCCGGGGCGCAGCGGCTTCTGCTGGCTCTCGTGCGGCGCCCAGCCGGACAGGAACACGATCTCGAACGTCGCCCGCACCTTGCCGTCGGGATCGGCGAAGCGGTCGGCATAGACTTCCGCCGCGCGCAGCAGCGTCGCCCGGCGCAGCGGCACGCGGCGGCGTTCGTTGAGCGCATTGGCCCCGCCCATCCGCCGCAAGTCCGCGAACAGGGTAAAGGGCGAGGAATAGCGCACCACCACGCGGTCCACGTCCGTCACCGGCAGGGCGAACCCCGCCCGCTGCAGCAAGGCGCCGAGGTCGCGCACATCGGCGAACGGCGCGACGCGCGGCGAGAGCCCGCCCGTGGTCTCGCTCTCGGCGATGGCGAAGGCCTGCCGGAGTTCGGTGAGGCTGCTCCCGCCCAGCAGCGCGGCCATGAACAGCCCATCCGGCTTGAGCGCCCGGCACACCTGCGCCAGCACGCCCGGCAGATCGTTCACCGATTGCAGCGCCAAGGCCGATAGCACCAGATCGAGGCTGCCCGGCGCGAACGGCAGGGCCTCCTCGTCTGCGACGACGGCAGGCGGAACAGGACCGCGGGCCAGCGGCGCCGCCCGGATCAGTCGCGCCACGGCCGGGTGACCGGAAAGGGCGTTCGCCAGCGCGGCCGTCGGCGTGCCGAGGTCCACGGCAGTCGCGAAGGTCCGTTTCACGGCGGAAAGTCGATCCGCCACATCCTCCGCCGCCCGCTCCAGCAGGAAGGTTTC
>JAEWBL010000390.1 GCA_023391175.1 Pseudomonadota bacterium | reverse complement strand
ATCGGACGCTGGCGCCTGCGGCAGGGTGGGCCCTCCGGTCGGGCCGGAGGGCGACGGCTTAGCAAGGAACCGCCGTCTCTTATCCGGGAAGCCCTCGGCTCCCCCGCGCTTTTCCCTTGCCGGGCCGGGCGGCGGCACCTATGTGCAGGGCGTGCTCGACCGCCCCACCACTCCCGGCACATCGCATCGGGAACCCGTTTTCAACGTGCCCGGCGCGGTGGCGGTGATGGCGCTTGGGCTGGTGGCGATCCATGCCATCCGCACGCTCCTCCTCTCCGAGGACGCGGACATCGAGCTGCTCACCTATTTCGCCTTCATCCCGGCCCGCTACACGCTGCCGGACACCATGTTCTATCTGCCGGGCGGCATCGGCCCGAAGCTGTGGACCGTGGTGAGCTATGCGCTGCTCCACGCCAACTGGATGCACCTCATCGTCAACCTCGTCTGGCTGCTCGCCTTCGGCACGCCGGTGGCGCGGCGGTTCGGATCGGGGCGATTCTGGCTGTTCTGCGCGGTGACGGCAGCGGCCGGGGCGGGGGCGCACTATCTCGCCAATCGCGATGCCATCGCGCCGCTCATCGGCGCCTCGGCGGCCATTTCCGGCACCATGGCAGCGGCGGTGCGCTTCGCCTTCGCGCCGGGTGGTGCGCTCTCGGGCTATCGCACCATCTTCGCCGACCACCAGCCGGCCGGGACGCTGAAGGAGAATTTCTCCGACGGGCGGGTGCTGATCTTCGTCGGCGCCTGGTTCGCGTTCAACCTCCTGTTCGCGCTGGGCGTTTCCTTGCCCGGCACGGAGGGCGCGGAGGTGGCCTGGCAGGCCCATATCGGCGGCTTCGTCGCCGGTCTGCTGCTGTTCCCGCTGTTCGATCCGGTGCCCCGCCGGCGCGTGGCCTGAGCCGGCCCGCATACTGCCAAGGTCGAGGTGGAGAGGCTGCGCTGCGCGCTTGCGTCGCACGGCGATGCGAGGGATCATCCCTGTCCGGATCGTTTCCAGAGAAGGCCCCGCCGGCGGAGCGGGCCCCTGGAGCCACCAGTTAGGGAGAAAGCGCCAATGTCCGTGACCGTCATCCTGAGCCGCAAGGGCAACGACATCGTCACCCTGTCCCCCGACGCCACCCTCGGCGATGCCGTGGCGAGCCTCGCGCGCAACCGCATCGGCGCCATCGTCGTCACCAATGCGGACCAGGGCGTCGAGGGCATCATCTCCGAGCGCGACGTGGTGCGCCTCATCGGCGAGCGTGGCGTGGACGTGCTCGCCGAGCCGATCACCGGGCTGATGACCAAGGCCGTCGTCACCTGCGCGCCCGACGAAACCGTGCCCCAGATCATGGAGCGCATGACCCGCGGCCGCTTCCGCCACGTGCCCGTGGTGTCGAACGGCAAGCTCGTGGGCATCATCTCCATCGGCGACGTGGTGAAGTATCGCGTGGAGGAAATGGAGCGCGAAAGCGCCCAGCTGCGCGACTACATCATGTCGGCCTGAGGGGGCGAAGTCCGGCGCGGATGCGACTCCGCGCCCGCCTACTTGCCGTAGCCGAGCGGGGCGTTCACCAGCGAGGAATTGCGGTAGCGGGGATCGGCGGTGACTTCCTCGCCCACCCAGTCCGGCAGTTCGACCTGCTGGTCGATGCCGTCGAGTTCCACCTCGGCCATGACGAGCCCGTCGTTCTCGCCCTCGAACACATCCACCGTCCACAGGCGGCCGGCGTGCTCCACGGCATAGCGGGTCTTTTCGATCAGCGGCCGGGCGCAGAGCGTCTCCAGCATTACCCGGGCGTCCTCGACGGGGATGGGATATTCGAATTCGGCGCGGGACAGGCCCTGCGTCTTGCCCTTCACGGTGATGAAGGCATCGCCATCGGCGATGCGGATGCGCACGGTCGCCCCCTCCTGCGACAGGTAGCCCTGCCGGATGGGGGTGGCGCGCGCGCCCGCCCTCCAGGCGTTGGAGGTCACGAGGAACTTGCGCTCGATCTCGACGGGCATAATGCGGCCGGCTGGGCTGTGAATGGCCACACCATAGACCGAAGGGGGCGCCCCTCGTCCAGCCCACAAGCGGCGCCTAAAGCCCTCGGGCATCGTCGAAAACGATTTCATGGTACCGCATGCGTCAACACGCAGCACATTACGGTGCGCTGCTTAAGGTCAGGCTCAAGTTTCGCTGCGGCGGGATGCGCGCGTCAGGCGCGCATCCCCTTGAGGTATGCGCGTTTCAGGCGTGCACCTTGCCCTTGGCCCCTTTCGCCGCCCCGGTGTCGATGTCGTCGCGGGAGGGCGGGTTGGTGGCGCCGATGGTGGTGATGCGCATGATGTTGGTGGTGCCGGGCTTGGCGAACGGCACGCCGGCGGTGATGGCGAGGCGGTCGCCCGGCTTGCCGAGGGTGTGCTCCACGGCGGTGCGCACGGCGGTGTCCACCATCTCGCCGAAGGAGTGGATGTCCTCCTTCATGTGGACGGCGTGCACGGCGTAGGAGAGGGCGAGGCGCCGGGCGGTCTCGACCTTCGGCGTGAGGCCGAGGATCGGGATGGCGGGCCGCTCGCGCGCGGCGCGCAGGCCGGTGGTGCCCGACAGGGTGAAGGCGACGAAGGCGGAGGCATCCACCGCCATGGCCGCCTGGTAGGTGGCCTTGGTCACGGCGTCGCCGATGGTCTTGCCCCATTCCGACTGGGTGGCGTCGAGCACCTGCCGGTAGCCGGGATCGCACTCCACATGGCGGATGATGTCGTCCATGAAGGTCACCGCCTCCACCGGGAACTGGCCGGCGGCGGTCTCGGCGGAGAGCATCACGCAATCCGCGCCCTCATAGACGGCGGTGGCCACGTCCGACACCTCGGCGCGGGTGGGCACGGGGGCGGTGATCATGGATTCCAGCATCTGCGTCGCCACGATCACCGGGCGGCCGTACTTGCGGGATTCCGCGATCATGCGCTTCTGCAGCGCCGGCACCTCGGCCAGCGACATTTCCACGCCGAGGTCGCCGCGCGCCACCATGATGGCGTCGGACAGCTCCACCAGCTCGGTGAGATGCTCCACCGCGGCGGGCTTCTCCATCTTCAGCATGATGGCGGCGCGGTCCTTGATGAGGCCGCGCGCCTCGTGGATGTCCTCCGGCCGCTGCACGAAGGAGAGGGCGATCCACTCCACCCCCGCCTCGCAGGCGAATTCGAGGTCGTGGCGGTCCTTCTCCGTGAGCGGGGAGAGCGGCAGCACCACGTCCGGGATGTTGAAGCCCTTGTTGTTGGAGAGCTTGGTGCCCGCCACCACCTGGGCCTCCAGGAAGCCGGCGCCTTTCTTCACCACCTTCAGGCGCACCTTGCCGTCGTCGCACAGCACGGTGGAGCCGACGGTGAGGGCCTCAAGGATGTCCGGATGGGGGATCGGCACGCGCGTCTCGTCGCCGGGGCGGTCCACGTCGGCGTCGAAATGGAGCACGTCGCCGGCCTTGAGCGCGATGGAGCCGTCCTTGAAGCGGCCGTTGCGGAGCTTGGGCCCCTGCATGTCGGCGATGACGCCGATGGGCCGGTTCATCTCCTTCTCCAGCCGCCGGATGCGGGCCAGTACCTCGCCATGATCGGCCTGGGTGCCGTGGGAGAAGTTGAGCCGGAACACGTCCACGCCGGCGAGGAACAGCGCCTTCAGCTTCTCCTCGCTGTTGGAGGCCGGGCCGACCGTGGCGACGATCTTGGTGGCGCGTTGGCGCTTGAGGATGGGGTGGCGCTTGTTGGGCATGAGTCGTCCTCCGGCTGGCGCGTTCGCGCTCGGTTCAATGCGTTTTAGGCGGCATCATGCGCGCCTTTGATGTACGCATAAAGTCGCATAAACGGCAGCAAAGCTGACCGTTGCAGGCAGGTCTGGCTGCGCGTCGCCCCCCGTTCGGCGCCGGAGGTGGGGGGCGCAAGGTGAAGTGGCGGAGGCGCGCCGGGCACGCTGTCGGCGCGCCT
>JAEWBL010000695.1 GCA_023391175.1 Pseudomonadota bacterium | reverse complement strand
CACGCCGGCCGGGGCCGGGCGGGTCCACAGGCCGTAGGGCGGCATGCCCGAGAACACCACGCCGTTCACTTCCTTGAGGTAGAGCGGCACGGCCGACATGCCGGCGCCGTCCACCATGGAAATGCCGTGCTTGGCGAGAAGCTGGCCGAGCATGGCGGCGTTCTGGTCCGCCACCGACGCGCCGAGCTGGGAGAGCACGCCCGCCGGCAGGTTGAGGCCGGCCGCGATGGAATAGAGGTGGCGGGCGCGGGTGCCGGCGCCGGTGCCGATCAGGAGCTTGTGCTTGGCGCGGGCGGCGACGATCTCGTCCACGAGGGGATAGAGCGCGGCACGGCCGCGATCGATCACGCTCTGGCCGCCGATCTTGATGACGGTGGCATCGGGGAGGATGCGGAAGTCCGCCGCGGCGTCCGCCGCCGCCAGAAGCTCCGCGTCCGTCAGCGAGCGCTGCATCAGCAGCGCGTCGAGCTCGGCCGTCGTGTTCGCCATTTGAGATGTCCTTCTTAGCTGGCCCGTGGACGTCGGCCCGCCGGGGGGCGGTTTGCCGGTCCGGGGCTCCTGACCCTGCGCAAGCAGCCGCTGGACGGGATGCTTGAACGGGACCGGAGCCGTCTTGGGCCTGACTTAGTTTTGCTGGAAGGACAAAGCAATACGTGAAAAGTATGCGAGTTGTTCTCAAGACGGCGCAGATGCTGCCCCGTCTCCGGGAAGAATTCGCGGTTTCCGGAACGTCCGGAAAGAACGACACGGAACGCAGGAATTCACATGCCACTGAGGCAGGCTGACGAAATCTTCGTCAGCCGAGCCAGATGCCGAGCAGCGCCGCGGCGATGACCCACAAGGCGAGATTGCCCCAGAAGGCGCGTTTTGCCTCGGCGCGGCCGATACCTTCCAGCGACGCCGGAGAGAGGCGCAGGCCGTCGCGGGTCGCCTCGTCCAGCTGCTCCACCACGCGGGCCGTGCGGGTGAGGAGGCCGGGCAGGGTCGCGGCGAAATGGCCCATCTCGCCGAGGCCGGAACCGGCCCGCTTCAACTGGCCCACCGGGCCGAGATTGCCGGCGATCCAGTCCTCCACCACCGGCTTTGCGGTGCGCCACATGTCGAGCTGCGGGTCCAGCGAGCGGGCGACGCCCTCCACCACCACCATGGTCTTCTGGAGGAGCAGCAGCTCGGGACGTGTCTGCATGTCGAACAGGGCGGTGACTTCCAGCAGCAGCGCCAGCAGGCGGGCCATGGAGATCTGGTCGGCGGTGCGCGAGTGGATCGGCTCGCCGATGGCGCGGATGGCGAGGGCGAAATCGTCCACCGAATGGTGGAAGGGCACGTAGCCCGCCTCGAAATGCACTTCCGCCGTCCGCCGCCAGTTGCGGGTGATGAAGCCGTAGAGGATTTCCGCGAGGAAGCGCCGCTCCTTCACGCCGAGCCGGCCCATGATGCCGCAATCCACCACCACGAGGCGGCCCTGCGCATCCACGAACAGGTTTCCCGGGTGCATGTCGGCATGGAAGAAGCCGTCGCGCATGGCCTGCCGCAGGAAGGTCTGCATGACGATGCGGGCGATCTCTTTCGGATCATGCCCCGCGGCGATGATGGCCTCCTTGTCGGAGAGCTTGATGCCGTCGATCCACTCGGTGGTCAGCACCTCGCGGCCGGAGCGGTCCCAGTCCACGCGCGGGACATGGACTTCCGGGTCGTCCTGGGTGTTCTCGGCCAGCTCCGCATAGGCGGCGGCCTCGAGGCGCAGGTCCATCTCCATGGAGACGGAGCGGGCCAGCGTGTCCACCACCGTCTCCAGCCGCAGGCGGCGGGCCTCGGCGAAATTGTGCTCGGCGAAGGCTGCGATGCGGCGGAAGGTGCCCATGTCGGAGGCGAAGCGGCGGTTCACCCCGGGCCGCAGCACCTTCACCGCCACTTCGCGGCGCTCACCGTCCGGCTCGATCACTTCCGCCTTGTGGACCTCGGCGATGGAAGCGGCGGCGACCGCCGGGCCGAACACGGGGAAGATGTCCTTCACCGGCCGCTCGAACGTGTCGGCGACGGTCGCCTCCGCCACGGCCTGCCCGAAGGGCGGCATGCGGTCCTGCAGCACCTCGAGATCGCGCGCCACCGAGGCGCCCACCACGTCCGGCCGCGTCGCAAGGAACTGGCCGAGCTTCACATAGGACGGGCCGAGCCGCGACAAGGCGGCGGAGAAACGCTGGCGCCGGTCGCCGGCATCCTTGCGGGCGATCAGCCGCGCGACGTCGAGCAGCGGGCGCGCCAGCGGCGGCGCGGCGGCCGGCGAGACGAGCGAGAGCACGCCCTCGCGGGCGAGCACATAGCCGGCCCGGGCGAGACGCCAGGCGTCGGCGACGAGAAGGAAGATCATGGCCGAAGCCTCCGGCCGCAAGGAAACGCCATCGAGGGCACCACCATCAGATGCGGAAGCCCGAATGGAGGGCGACCACGCCCCCGGTCATGCGGGTGAAGGTGACGCGGGCGAACCCCGCCTCCCGCATCATGCCCGCGAACGCTTCCGCCGGAGGAAAGCGGCGGATGGATTCGACCAGATACTGGTAGGGCTCCGCATCCCCCGCCACGCGCTTGCCGATCTCGGGGATCACGCGGAACGAGAAGGCGTCATAGACCTTGTCGAGCAGCGGCACGTCCACCTTGGAGAATTCCAGCACGAAGGCGCGCCCGCCCGGCTTCAGCACGCGGCGCATCTCGCGCAGGGCGAGGTCGATGCGCGGCACGTTGCGGATGCCGAAGGCGATGGTCACGGCATCGAAGCTCATGTCCGGGAAGGGCAGCGCCTCGGCATTGGCCTCCTGGAACGCGACGCGATCAGACAGGCCGCGCTTTTCGGCGCGCTCGCGCCCCACCGCCAGCATGTCGGTGTTGATGTCCGCGACGATGGCGTCCGTACCCGGCCCGCCGGCCTCGACCACGCGGAACGAGACGTCGCCCGTGCCGCCGGCGAGATCGAGCAGATGGAAGGGCCGCGCGCCCTGCGGCGGGCGCACCTTGGAGACCAGCGCATCCTTCCACGCCCGGTGCAGGCCACCGGACATGAGGTCGTTCATGATGTCGTAGCGCCGCGCCACCTTGTGGAACACGTCGTCCACCAGCGCCTGCTTCTCGGCGAGGGGCACCGTGCGATAGCCGAAATGGGTATCGGCCCCGCTGTCGCGGGTGTCGTCGGTCGCCGGGGCGGAATTGAAGTCCGTCATCTTGTTTCTGGCCGCGCGCTGTTGCCGTTCGGGCGCGACCTTATCGGATGATGCCGCACGGCGCCATAAAGCCGGCGTCGCAGCCGGACCGGCCCTGCGGGGCCGGCCTCAAGCGTCAGTTGCCCTTCGGGCCGCGGGGGTGCCGGGCGATGCCGGTCACGTCGAATTCGAGTCCAGCCTCGGTGTAGCGGGAATTGGCCGGCGCCTCTTCGGTGGCCTTGCAGCCACGCGAGGAGAAGCTGAGGGGGAAGCGGAGACGGCGCTTGCGGGCGTCGATCTCTTTCCGCAGCGGGAAGACGGGAACGTTGATCGTGATCGTCATAGCCACGCTCCAAAAGTATTCGCGCGTCGAGTTAAGCGTGGAAGAGTTACAAATATTAATCATTTGGTAACACTTCCATGCCGCGGAGGCGTGCTTCTATGGCACGGCCCCATAACGCTGGCTGAAGGCGGCGTTTATTGGGCGTTCATGGGGATGAACGAGGGCTTAATCGCGAAGCGCGGGCGCTGTGGCGGAAAGGGCGCGCAGGAAGCCGGCGAAAGACTATTCGGCGGCGGCGCGGGCGATGCGCCAGTGGGCGAGGATCGCCCGGAGCGCGGCGGGTTTGAGCGGCTTGTTGAGGATCTCCATGTCCGCCGCGCGGGCCGCGTCGCGCACCTTCTTGGAGCGGTCTGCGGTGATGAGGACCGCGGGTATTTTCCCCAGTTTCCACCTCAGCGACATGATCGCCTCGATGCCGTGGCCGCCGTCCAGATGGTAGTCCACGAGGGCGACGTCGGGCTTCTTTCGGCGATGGCGGATGGCCTCAAGGGCACCCTGCGCGCTGGCGGCGGTGATGACGTCGCAGCCCCATCCGGTGAGCAGCATCTGCATGCCGTCGAGAATGGCCGGCTCGTTGTCGATGGCGAGGATGGTCAGGCCGTCGAGCTGCGCGCCGCGGCGGGCGGGGCTGGGCGCCACCTCGCGCTCCTCCGGCATGGAGACGGCCACCGGCAGTTCCACCGTGAAGGCGGAGCCCTTGCCATGGGTGGAGCGCAGTGCCACCGGATGCTCAAGCACGCGGGCGATGCGCTCGACGATGGACAGGCCGAGGCCGAGGCCGCGCGCCGCCTTCGCCCCCTGGTCGAGGCGCTGGAACTCCTGGAACACCAGCTTGTGCTTGGAGCGCGGGATGCCGACGCCGGTGTCGTAGACCTCCACCCGCACCTTGCCGCCCACCCGCCGGCAGCCGACGAGGATGCGGCCGCGCTGGGTGTATTTCACCGCGTTGGAGACGAGGTTCTGCAACAGCCGGCGCAGCAGCCGGCGGTCGGAGCGCACGGCGAGCGAGCAGGGCAGGAAGGTGAGTTCGAGGTTCTTCTCCCGCGCCAGCGGGGCAAATTCCGTCTCCAGCGGCTTCAGCACGTCAGCGATGCGGAAGGCGGAGAACTCCGGCCGCATGACGCCGCTGTCGAGCCGCGAGATATCTAGCAGAGCGCCAAGGATCTCCTCCACCGATTCCAGCGAGGCGTCGATGTTGCCGGCGAGGCGCTCCTCCTCCGATCCCTTGGCCCGCTCCACCATGCTGGTGGCGTAGAGGCGGGCGGCGTTGAGCGGTTGGAGGATGTCGTGGCTGGCGGCAGCGAGGAAGCGCGTCTTGGAAAGGTTGGCCTCGTCCGCCTCGGCCTTGGCGATTTCCAGCGCACCGTTGAGCCGCTCCAGCTCTTCGGTGCGCTCGCGCACGCGCCGTTCCAG
>JAEWBL010000320.1 GCA_023391175.1 Pseudomonadota bacterium | reverse complement strand
AAGTCGGCGGAGGTGATACCCCTGCCGCGCGTCGAGGCGTTGCCGCAGGCGGACGACCCGAAGGGTGACGACGGAGGCGAGGGCGCACCGCGGGCGTGACGACCGCGCCCGGCTTCAGATCAGCTTGTTGCGCTTGAAGGTGATCCACATCACCGCGGGCAGCGTGATCATCGAGACGAGCACGAGCGGTATCGCGATGTGCGGGTGCAGGATCTCCAGGTTCATGCCGAAGAAGCCCGCCACGAAGTTGAGGGGCAGGAAGATCGTCGCGACGAGCGTCAGCCGCGCGGTGATCCCCGACATGCGGTTGTTCGACATGGACAGGTGCACGTCCATGGCGGAGCCGAGCATGTCGCGCCCGGTGTCGATCTCCTCCGTGAGCCGCAGCAGGTGGTCGAGGACGTCGCGGAAGTAGAGGACGTTCTGCGGACGCACGCGCGTCTCGCCCTGGCGCGTGAGGGCGGCGTACAGCTCGCGCTGCGGGGCGAGCCGCCGGCGCAGCGTGGCGTGGGTGCGCCGCGCCTGCAGGATGCGCCCGAGGAGGTCCTCCTCGTCGCGCCGGTTGACGGTCATGACCTCCGCGATGAGCTCGTCGATCTCCTCCGCCAGCGCGTCGGCGATCGCGAAGTGCACGTCGGTGATGGCGTCGCAGACCGTGTAGAACGCGTAGTCGGGCCCGCGCAGCAGGACGCGCGCCTGGGCCGAGCAGCGGTCGAAGACGCGGTCCACCTCGACGATCGGCGCGCTGTGCACGGTGACGAGCAGGTCGTGCCCCAGGAACGCGTGCAGCTCGCGCAGCTGGATGTCGCTTTCGTCGGGCGTCGGCGCGAGCCGGTGCAGCACCATGAAGATCGCGTCCGGGTACTCCTCGAACTTGGTGCGCTGGTCCTCGTTGGCGCAGTCCTCGAGCGCGAGCGGGTGGAACCCGAAGCGCTGGCCCAGCCAGGCGAGGTTCTCGGGGTCCGGGGAGAGGTCGACCCACAGCGCGTCCGCGCCGGGGTCGCAGACCTCGCGGCCGCCCATCGTGACGGTGTCGCCCTCGAGCCGGATCGCCCTCAGCATCACGCCTCCCCGTCCGCGCGCGACTGTAGCACGCGGCGGGTTCGCGGCCGTGAACCGCGTTGTCCCCGGCCGTCCCCGCTGTTATGAACCGCACCCCATGATCGACGTGAAGAGCATCGTGCTGGTAGGTGCCGGCAAGGGCGGAGTGGGCAAGAGCACCGTCGCGGTGAACCTGGCGATAGCGCTGGCGCGGGAGGGGGCGAGGGTCGGCATCCTGGACGCCGACATCCAGGGCCCGTCGCTGCCGATCCTCACCGGCATCACCGACAAGCCGCACTCGACCGACGGCAAGACGCTCGAGCCGTTCCAGGCGCACGGCGTGAAGGCGATGTCGATCGGGTTCCTGGTCGACGCCGGCGAGGCGCTGATCTGGCGCGGCCCGATGATCACCGGCGCGCTCATGCAGCTCCTCAACGACGTGAACTGGGGCCAGCTGGACTACCTCGTCCTCGACCTGCCGCCGGGCACCGGCGACGTCCCGCTGACGCTCGCCCAGAACATCCAGGCGGCCGGCGTGGTGCTGGTGTCCACGCCGCAGGACGTGGCGCTCGCCGACGTCGTGCGCGCCAAGCTCATGTTCGACAAGGTGAGCATCCCGGTCCTCGGCATCGTCGAGAACATGTCGATGTTCGTCTGCCCGCACTGCAAGGGCGAGACGCCCGTGTTCGCCCACGGCGGCGTCAAGACCGCGTCGGAGAAGATGGGGATCCGCTTCCTCGGCGAGGTGCCGCTCGATCTCGCCATCCGCGAGGCCGGCGACAGCGGCACGCCGGTGGTCGCGCGCGACCCCGACTCGCCGCAGGCGCAGGCGTTCCTCGCGATCGCACGCAAAGTCGACGGCGCCGTGAAGGCGGCCTCGCAGAAGAAGGCCAGACTGCCTATCATCGGGCAGCGCCGCCCCTGAGCGCCCGAAGCCGCGGGCCGCGGAGCAACCCGGGAGGAACGCATGGCCGACGACCGGTCGAAGCGACCCGACGAGCCCGAGGATCTGGACGAGCTGGACGGGCAGGACCAGGGCAGCCGGAAGTTCGTGGCGGACGCAGTACGCAAGGCGTTCCTCACGGGCGTCGGCGCGCTGTTCCTGACCGAGGAGGGCGCCCGCAAGCTGGCTCGCGAGTGGAAGCTGCCGAAGGACGTGCTCGGGTTCGTGACGTCCCAGGCCACCGGCATGAAGGACGAGGTCATGCGGGTAGTGTCGGACGAGGTCCGCAAGTTCTTCCAGTCCGAGACGATGCGGGAGGAGTTCCTGAACGTGCTCAGCTCGATGACCATCGAGGTGAACGCGGAGATCAAGCTCAGGAACAGCCGCGGCAAGACGAAGGCGGTCGTGGAGCGCGTGTCGGTCAAGCCGCGGAAGGCGGAGGAGACGCGCGACTCGGACGAGGGATCCAGCCCCGAGGATCTGACGGACTGAGTGCCGCACCCACCGCCTCGACGGTGGTGCGGGCCCATCGGGGAGATCGTCACGCGGCCCCCAGT
>JAEWBL010000167.1 GCA_023391175.1 Pseudomonadota bacterium | reverse complement strand
CTGGCCGGTGCCGCCATCGTCATCGCCTCGGGTGCCTATCTTCTGGTGCGCGACGCGCAGATGCGGCCCCATTGAGCGAATAAAGCGAAAGCCTTCTCTGTTTCGTCAAATTGCACCTTATGCTGGGCCTCACTCTTCCCAGCTCGCAGGATCATCATGAGCGCCGCCCGTCTTCTCGTCGTCGAAGGAAACACCGCGGAGGCCCGCGCGCGGCAGGTGGCTTTCGGCGGACAGGCGGCGAGCGAGGGCTATGCGCAGCTGCTGCGCGAGCTGTTCCCGGGCGCGGTGACGGTGGACATCTGCTACCCCGCCGATGCCGGCGCGAACCTGCCCGACGCAGGGGGCCTCGAAGGCTACGACGGCATCGCCATCACCGGCTCCTCGCTGAACATCTATCACGGCGGCCCCGAGATCACGCAGCAGATCGAGCTGATGCGGACCGCCTTCACCACGCACGTGCCCGTCTTCGGCAGTTGCTGGGGCCTGCAATTGCTCACCGTGGCGGCGGGCGGCGCCGTGCGGCGCAATCCGCGCGGGCGGGAGGTCGGCTTCGGCCGGCGCATCCGCATGACGGCGGACGGCGCCGCGCACCCCATGTTCGACGGCAAGCCCGCCGTGTTCGAGGCCATGACCGTGCATCTCGACGAAGTGGAGACGCTGCCCGAGGGGGCGCGTCTGCTCGCCAGCAACGACCATTCGGTGGTGCAGGCGGCGGAGATTCCGGTGGGGCGCACCACGTGCTGGGGGGTGCAGTATCACCCCGAATACCCCTTCCGCGAGATGGCCGCCATCTTCCGCCGGCTCCAGCCCTCGCTGGTCGCCGAGGGCTTCTTCCCCGACGAGGAGGAAGAGGCCGCCTTCATCGCCGACCTGGAGCATTTCGAGCGCGAGCCCGGCAATGCGGCGCTGGCCTGGCGTTATGGCATCGATGGCGCGGTAATCCGCAAGGATGTGCGCACCCTCGAGATCGCCAACTGGATCACCCACCAGGTGCTCCCCGGCCGCGCCCGCCGCAATCGGGGCTGACGCCCTCCATCGCGACCTTGGCAATTGTGCCCGGTCCGCGTTGCGGCGAGACTTGCCGCGACGGCGGAGCCGATGCGGATGCTGAGCCGCCGGTTTGGGAGGGGCACCATGAAGACCATTTTCGCTGCAGGGCTGCTGCTGGCGGCCGGAACGCTCGCGGCGCAGGCCGCCGACGCGCCGCGCGTCGTCGGAAACTGGGCCAGCAACGGCGATTTCGCCGCCGCCCGCATGGGCAAAGGGCCGTTCTTCGACCCGTCCAAGCTCACGCTCTACAAGGACGAGAAGGTCATTTCCTACCGGATCGAGATGCAGGACGGGCGCGCGTTTGCCGGCGTCGTCATCGGCACCGGCGGCAAGGAGGCGCCGTTCGCCGGCGTGTTCCAGATGGACGGGAAGAGCTTCATCTTCTCCGATTCTTTCGGCTCCGGGTTCGGCACCGTCGACGGCACGCGCATCGAGCTGTGCTGGGCTGACAGCCTGCCGGACTATGTGTCCGCCGCCTGCGGCACCTTCACCCTTTCCGCGAAATAGTTTCGGCCGCGGGCCGACGGACGCCCAGCCGCGCTGCCAGCGCCTGCGCATCCTCCGGCGCATGCCTTTTGTCCGTATTGTCGAAGAAGACGAAGACGTCCCGGGGCTGTGCCGGCGCGGGCGTCTTCGAGATCATCCGGGCCTTGGGCGCCGGATGTCCCCGGGTCCAGGCGCAAACCCGTCTGGCCCAGAGGTCGAGCGCGTCCGGCTCATAGCGGCTGCGATAGAGTTCGGAAGAGCCGTGCAGCCGGCAGTAGACGAAGTCCGCCGTCAGATCCATGCGGCAGGGCCACGTCACCGAATCGGCAATCACCAGGGCGACCCCGTGGGCGCGCAGCAGCGCGACGAAGTCGTCGGTGAGAAAGCTCTCATGGCGGATTTCCACGGCGTGGCGGAGGGGACGCACAGCATCGGTTTGCGTCAGAGCCCGGCCGTCGAGCCGTGCATCGTGTCGGCGGGCGAGGCTGGCGGCCTGTTCGGTGTCCCGGGGCAGGCACTGGAGGAACGCTTCCATCCGCGCATCGAACGGCAGGTTGGGCGGGAACTGCCAGAGGAGGGGACCGAGCTTCTGCTTCAGCGCGAGTACGCCGGACGCGAAGAAGTTGGCCAGCGGCGTTTCGATGTCCTCCAGCCGGCGCAGGTGCGTGATGTAGCGCGGCCCCTTGAGGGCGAAGAGGAAATCGTCCGGCGTCTCTTCGGCCCAGCGGGCGTAGGTCCGAGGGGTCTGCAGCCGGTAGAAGGAGCCGTTGACCTCGAGCGCGCGGAATATCGACGCGGCATAGGCGAGCTGGCGCCGCGCCGGCAGTCCGGTGGGGTAGAAGTGGCCCGCCCACGGGGCATAGGTCCAGCCCGAGAGTCCGATTCGCACATCCATGCACCATCAACGGCGATTGCCGGTGAAGGGTTCGGTTCGCCGCGATGGCTTGCGCCGGGAAATCGGAGGCTGGACATCAGTGCGCCGGACCTGGACCGGCCGAACGGGAGTGTCGATCAACCACCAAGCCAAGGACCCGATAGACACACAAAAGCCCCCGCCTGTTTTGCAGGTCGGGGGCTTTTGGGATGTGGATAGGGCATTATGCGCATGTGCTTTGCAGGCCTGGCAGCGACCTACTCTCCCGCGTCTTGAGACGAAGTACCATTGGCGCTGAGGAGTTTAACGGCCGAGTTCGGGATGGGATCGGGTTCAG
>JAEWBL010000144.1 GCA_023391175.1 Pseudomonadota bacterium | reverse complement strand
GCGTGGCCACGACCACTGCAGCTAGCGTTTGGCGAAGCATCCGCCGTTCTCCTCTTGCGCGGGGCGGGCTTATCCTGCCGTCCCCGGTGGTGGAAGGCTATTGCGTTGCGGCACACCGCTCAACAGGAAACGGCCACGCCGCAGCGCTTACAGGTAAGTGTCGTATTCGAGGGGCAGGATCTGCCGGGTGAAGGCGGCCAACTCCTCCCGCTTCATCACACCGTAGATGCGCCGATAGTCCTCGCCGAAGGCACGGGCGATGAAGTCGGAGGTAAAGAACCGACGCACCGCTTCCTCCATGGAGGGCGAAAGGCGCTCCGCCGCGTGCTCATAGGCATTGCCGGAAAGCGGCGCCGGCGGCTCGATCTCCCGCTCCAGCCCCTCCAGCATGCCGGCGAGAATGCCGGCCAGCACGAGGTGGGGATGGGCCTCCGCCCCGGCGATGCGGTGCTCCAGCCGGCGAGCGGCAGGCGGCCCGTTGGGCACGCGCACGGCCACCGAGCGATTGTCGTAGCCCCAGCTGATGGACACCGGCGCATAGGAGCCCGGCACGAGGCGGCGGTAACCATTGTAACTCGGCACGAACAGCAGCGTGGACTCCGCCATGGTGGCGAGCAGCCCTCCGGCGGCATGGCGCAACGCCCGGTCGCCGATGCCGTCGGGCTTGGCGAAGAGGTTTCCGCCGTCCGTCTCCATCAGGCTGACGTGGACGTGCATGCCATTGCCGGCGAAATCCACCAGGGGCTTGGCCATGAAGCTGGCGCGCAGGCCGTGCCGACGGGCCACGCCGTCGATGAGCCGACGCAGCAATATGGCGTCGTCGGCTGCCGCCAGCGCGTCCACGCGATGGTAGAGATTGACCTCGAACTGGCCGGGTGCGGCCTCGGAAATCACCGTGTCCGCAGGCAGGCCCTGCTGCTCGCAGGCCGCGCGCATGTCGTGCAGCACCGGCGCGAAGGCGTCGAGGTCGGACATGGAATACATGTTCTGCCGCGCCTGCCCGGTGGCCGGGAACACCGGCTCCGGCGGCGCGCCGGGCACATCGGACGGCTTCAGCAGATAGAATTCCAGCTCGAAGGCGACGCAGGGGGCGAGACCCCGGGCGGTGAAGCGGTCCACGATGCCGGCGAGCTGCTGGCGCGGATCGAGCTTCCACGGCGCGCCTTTGGCCGAGCCGTCCGGCTCATGCATGGTGATGAGCACCTGCGCGGTGGGCCGCGGCGCCCAGGGCACAGGCTTCAGCGTGCCCGCCACCGGCCAGCACAGGCCGTCCTTGTCGCCGGTCTCGAGGTGGATCTCGGTCGCTTCCACCTCGCAGCCCCAGATATCGAGGCCGAAGATGGAAAGGGGGATGGCCACCCCGTCCTTCCAGATCTTGGTGATGGATCGCCCGGGAATCCATTTTCCGCGCAGCACCGCGGACGTGTCGGGCAGAAGAACTTCCACCACCTCCGGCTCGCCGTAGGTGGAAAGATAGGCCGCAACCTCGTCTTGAGGTTCTGCCGTGGCAGAGGCCTCGTCGGGTCGGCGGCCGGGGAGTGTGACCGGCATGATACTCCGTCTTCAAAAAAGCGACGTTCAAGCCGCATCCAAGCGCGAAGGCGTGGAACCTTCTAGCGCGTCCGTACTTATCACCCCTGAAGCGGGCGCGGATTGACCCCGGAGAGGTTTCTTTTTACCGCGCCGCCGGAGAGGCGGGACGAGATGGGACGATGGGCGGTTCGCCCCCTCGGCGAGGCGGCTTCCTCGAGCGGCAGGAAACCGGGCCGCGCGATGGCCTTCGGCCCGCGCTGGCAATGCCGCGCGTGGGATTTCTGCACACCATGTCTGTCGCCATCATGACGGCGACCTTCACCCAGTCCGCTCCAGGCGCGTGGCGGCACCGGCTTGCCACTCCCGGTCCGACGCTGTTCCTGCTGCTCGGCTTCGCCATCCTCGTCGCCATAAGCGCATCCTCGATCACCCTGGTCCACCGGGCGCGGTCGGATGCGGAAAGCGTCGCCCATACGCTGCAGGTGATGAACGCCGTTTCCCAGCTTCAGGTCCTCATCCGCCGCACCGAAAGTGCAGAACGCGGGTATCTCATCAGCGGCCGCGAGGGATTCGCCCGGTTCTACGAGACCTCGAAGGCGCAGAGCGGCCCGACGCTGGATGAGATCGCCACCCTCACTGCCGACAATCCCGAGCAGCAGCGGCGCGTGGCGGAGGCCCGCACCCTGATCGCCGAACGGCTCGCCTCCTACGAGCGCTCCATGGCGCTCAGGGCCACGGGCGACGTGGAAGGTGCCTTCGCCGACATTCGCGCCGACCGCACCGAAGGCGCCATGACCCGCCTCGGCACGCTGCTTGTGGAGATGAAGGCGGAGGAGAACAAACTGTTGGAGGAGCGCTACGGCGCCTCCCGGGACAGCACGGTGTGGCTGACCGCCGTCACCATCGCCGGGCTCGGCGTGGTGCTGGCGCTCGGCGCCCTCGCCCTCACCCTCAACCGCCGCAACATCAGCGCGCTGCAATCGGCCCAGCGCGAGCTGGAGGCCGCCAACCAGGGGCTGGAGAAGCGCGTCGCCGAGCGCACCGCCGACCTCAAGGAAGCCAACGACGAGATCCAGAGCTTCGCCTACATCGTCAGCCACGACCTGCGCTCGCCCCTCGTCAACATCATGGGCTTCACGAGCGAGATCGAGGCCATGCGCGGCGACCTGTTCGAGCGTCTCGCCCAGTTGAGGGCGAAGGCTGACGAGCCGCCCGAAACCGACGCGCAGATCGCCGCCGATTTCGAGGAAGCCCTCGGCTTCATCAAGACCTCCATCACCCGCATGGACCGGCTCATCCACGCCATCCTCGCCTTGTCGCGCGAGGGGCGGAAGGAGTTCATGCCGGTGGACGTGGACGTGGGCCAGCTGATCGCCTCGCTGCGCGACAGCATGACCCACCAGTTGCACGACGCCGGCGGGGAGATCGTCATCAAGCGCCTGCCGACGATCCAGTCGGACCGGCTGGCGCTGGAGCAGATCTTCACCAACCTCCTCGACAACGCCTTCAAGTACCGCCGGGACGAGGTGCCGCTCCGCGTCGAGGTCAGCGCGGTGGAGACGCCCGGCTTCGTCACCGTCATAGTCGAGGACAACGGCCGCGGCATCGATCCCAAGGATCGCGGCCGGGTGTTCGAGCTGTTCCGCCGCTCGGGCCGCCAGGACCGTCCCGGCGAAGGCATCGGCCTCGCCCATGTGCGCGCGCTGGTGCGGCGCATGGGCGGCCTCATCTCCCTCGATTCCAAGCTGGGCGAAGGCTCCACCTTCAAGGTGACGGTGCCGCGCCGGCTGCCCACGGAAACCGGAAAGAAGGACCATGGTTGAGCACGTCACCATCATCATGATCGAGGACGACGAGGGCC
>JAEWBL010000302.1 GCA_023391175.1 Pseudomonadota bacterium | reverse complement strand
TTATAATCGAACAGCGAGCCGGCATCCGCGAAGATCGCACCCTTCATGCCGATATCCTTGGGCAGGAAGGCGAAGGGGAACTGGACTTCCGCAGAGACACCCCAGTAGGTGGTGCCGCCCAGAGCATTGAGCTGATTGTTGTAGCAGTTGTAGGCGAGCGGAGTGCCGGCATTCGACTTCGCGCAGGGTGCGAGATCGCGAGGACCGATACCGGAGGGCGCAAAGCCGCGGACCAGGTTCGGACCCATGTAGAAGTTGTCCAGAACGTCCAGATCCTGATCGCCCCACGAGGAGACGTAGCCCGCCTGACCCCGCAGGATCAGCACGCTGTCGCCCGGCAGCGGCGTGTAGTGGCGAATGTCACCCGTGGTGCGGATGAAGTTCACGTCACCGCCGACGCCAGCCAGATCCTGCTTCAGCTCGGCATAGATGCCCTGCGTCGGGTTCTGGTTGTTGTCGAGCGAATTGAACGACAGCGTGTAGCCGAGCGCCGAGGTAATGGTCGCGCCCTGAGCTTCGGCGTCACGAATGGCCCAGGAAATCGAGGTCGCGCAGTAGTTGTAATAGGCAGTGCCCGGATCACCATACCCGCTGCAAAGGTTGATCGAGCGCTGATAGAGGTTGTAGCGCAGGGCGAGCGTGATCTCGTCCGTGATGGGCAGGCCGAGGCGCAGGCCGCCGCCGACCATGTTGGTGCCATACGGCGTGTAGCTCGTGGTCTCGGTGTTCTTCCAGTAGAGGTCGAAGCCGGCGGCCACGCGATAGCCGAGGAAGTAGGGCTCGGTGAAGGAGAATTCCGCGCCCTGCGAATACTGGCCGAGGGTGCCGGACACCTTCACGTACTGGCCACGGCCAAGGAAGTTCTTCTCGCCCAGCGAGACCTCGCCGATGATGCCGTCCGCGGTCGAATAGCCGCCGGAGATGGAGAACTCGCCCGTGGGCTGGTCTTCCACGTCCACCGCGAGGATCACGCGGTCGGGCGCGGAGCCCGGCTCGGTGGTGATCTTCACGTTCTTGAAGTAGCCGAGGTTGCGCAGCCGGCGCTCGGCCCGATCGACCAGCACGCGGTTGTAGGCGTCGCCCTCGCCGATATCGAACTCGCGCCGGATGACATAGTCGCGGGTGCGGGTGTTGCCGCGGATTTCGATGCGCTCGATGTAGACCCTCGGGCCTTCCTCAAGCACGAACGCCACGTTGATGAGCTTGGCCTGGAAGTCCCGATCGCCACGCGGACGGACCTGGGCGAAGGCATAGCCGGACTTGGAGGCCTCGATGGTGAGGTTCTCGACCGACTTCTCGACCAGCTCGGCGTTGTAGATCTGGCCCTCCTGGGCGCGCACTACGCGCTTCAGGGAGTCGGCGGACAAGTCGCGGATGTTGGACACCACATCGACCTTGCCGAAGCGATACTGGTCGCCCTCTTCGAGGGTGAAGGTGAGGATGTAGCCGCCGCCACCGGGATCAAGCTCGGCGGTCGCGCCGACGATGCGGAAGTCCGCATAGCCGTTCTTCAGATAGAAGCGACGCAGCAGCTCCTGGTCCGAGTTCACCCGGTCGGGATCGTAGGCGTCGGTGGACTTCAGGAACGACAGCCAGTTGGTCTGGGTCGTGGAGATCACGTCCTTCAGCTTCCAGTCCGAAAAGGCCTTGTTGCCGACGAACTTGATGTCCTTGATGCCGGTCTTGCTGCCTTCCGTGATCTCGAAGACCAGATCGACGCGGCCGTTGCCGCGGTCGATGGTGACCGGATTGACGCGCACGTCGCTGCGGCCGGAACGGCGATAGATCTCGATGATGCGCTGGGTGTCGGCCTGCACGGTGGACTTGTTGAACGGGGCGCGCGGCTTGGACTGAACCTCGCCCTCGAGCATCTCGTCCTTGAGCTTCTTGTTGCCCTCGAAGATGACGCGGTTGATCACCTCGTTCTCGGCCACCCGCACCACGATGCGACCGCCGGACTGGTTGATCTGCACATCCGAGAAGAGGCCGGTCGCGTAGAGCGCCTTCCAGGCCTCGTCGATCTTGGCAGCCGTGTAGGGACCGGAGCCGAAATAGGAGCGGATGGTATCCGCGTCCACACGGCGGTTGCCCTCAACCACGATGGAGCTGGACTGGGCTGCGGCGGGGGACGCCACAACGAGAGAACCGGCCACCGAACCCGCCGCAACGCAGGCGGCGAGACCAAAGGCGGCGGCCAGATTTCTCAGGACCCGGAGCGTAGCAGTCATATGGTGCGCAACCTTGAAATTTCGTTGTTCTCGAACCCGCCGCCTTCCCCGGACAAACGCACCGGGCACAGGGACGGATTCTCACCCTGCGATGCCGCTTGTACAGGCTTTTACCGCAGGTGCAAACCGAACCGCGGCCGAAGACTGCCCTTTTCCGGAGACCGTTGCCCGCTCGCCACGACCCCGGTGCGACAAATCAAAATCCCTTACATTGCAGCAATATGCAGCACGTCGTTCCAAGTGGCGAAGATCATCAGCATAAGCACCAGCGCAAGGCCGATGCGGAAGCCGATGTCCTGCGTCCGGGCACTCAGCGGGCGTCCACGGATCGCCTCGAAAGCGTAGAACAGAAGGTGTCCGCCATCCAACAGCGGGATCGGAAAGAGGTTAAGCAATCCGATAGACACGGATAGCACCGCCGCCAGGGACAGAAGTGCCCCGATACCAAATGTCGCGACTTGCCCGGACACCTGGGCAATGCGGATGGGGCCTCCGAGCTGGTCTGCCGACTCGCGCCCGGCCACCAGGCCGCCGAGGTAATCGAAGGTGCGGGCCACCACGAACCAGGTTTCCTGGACGCCCATGCCGATGGCTTCGACGGGGCCGAACCGCTGAGTCGTCACGTCGCCAGCCGCCAGCGAGCGCGAGATTCCAAGCAGCCCGGTCCGGTGGCTGTTGCCGAAGGGATCCTTGACTTCCTTCAGCTCGGGCGTGGCCGTCAGGGTCACTTCGCGGTCGCCCCGGGCGACGGTGAAGGCCAGCGGCTGGCCAGCATGGGAGCCGACGATGCGCTGCATGTCGGAGAAGCTCTCCACCTTGGCGCCGTCGATCTCGAGCACCAGATCGCCGGGCTTGAAGCCGGCGATCTCGGCAGCGCTGCCGGGGTTGATCTGGTCCACCCGCGGCGCCGTCACCTGCTTGCCGAACACCATGAAGACGATGGCGAAGATGGCGATGGCCAGGAGGAAATTGGCGATGGGTCCGGCGGCGCCGATGGCCGCGCGCCAGGCGACCGGCTTGTAGAAAAAGCTTTCGTTGCGCTCGGCCGCGGTCATCTGGGAGAGGCGCGCGGCGTCGGGCGTGGAGGCTGCGTCCTCGTCTCCGAAGAAGCGCACATAGCCGCCGAGCGGCACCGCGGCGATGCGCCAGCGGGTGCCATGCCGGTCATTGAAGCCGGCGATCTCGGGCCCGAAGCCCAGCGAGAAGGTCAGCACGCGGACGCCGGCGCGCCGCGCCACCCAGAAGTGACCCAGCTCGTGGAAGAAGACCACCAGCGTCAGGACGAACAGGAACGGGATGACATAGCCGAGGAGAGTGGAGGACAGCGTGCCAAGGTTCGCACCAAGACCAGAAATCACATCCATCATCGGTTCCTCTTCTCCCCGTGCCCGCGGGCGGGATCACCCTACACACTTATCCCGCACCCGCCAGCCTCGGCAGGCCGGAGCTGTGCGACGGGAAACTGCTCTTAGGATGCCTTTGCGGCAAACTTGGGCAGAAGTCCGGAGGCCGTGCGGCGCGCCATTTGGTCGGCCTCCAGCGCATCGTCGATGCTCGCCGGTGCCGGACCACCGTTGATCCGGTCAAGGGTCGCCCCGACGATGTCGGTGATGCCGTAGAAACCGATCCGCCCTTCGAGATAGGCCGCGACGGCAATTTCGTTCGCCGCATTGAGCACGGTCGCCGCGATTCCCCCCTGCTTCAGCACTTCGCGGGCGAGGCCCAGCGCCGGGAATCGCGCCACGTCCGGGGCCTCGAAGCTGAGGCGCCCAAGGGCCACGAGGTCGAGCTTGCGGCAGGAGGTCGCGACGCGCTCGGGATAAGCAAGGCAATGGGCGATGGGCACGCACATGTCCGGCAGCGCCAGCCCCGCCGTCACCGAGCCGTCGATGAAGGAGACGAGGCCATGGACCACCGACTCGGCATGAACCACCGCGTCCAGTTGCTCGGCCGAGACGGCGAACAGGTGCTGGGCCTCGATCAGCTCCAGCCCCTTGTTCATGAGGGTCGCGGAATCGATGGTGACCTTGGCGCCCATGTTCCAGTTGGGATGCTTCAACGCATCCTGCGGCAAGGCCCGGGCGATCTCTTCGCGGCTCTTGAGGCGGAACGGACCCCCGGAGGCCGTGAGCGTGATCTTCTCCACCGCCTTGTGGGGACCGGCCGCCAGCGCCTGGAAAATGGCGTTGTGCTCCGAATCCACAGGCAGGATTTCGGTTTCGAGCCGCGCCGCCTCGGCCATGAAGAAGGCGCCGGCGGCGACCAGGCATTCCTTGTTGGCGAGCGCGATGCGCCGGCCCGGCGCGAAAGCCGCGACCGTCGGCGCGAGCCCGGCGCAGCCGACGATGGCGCTCACCACCACGTCGGTCTCGCGACGCGCGGCTTCCAGCACCGCCTCGGGGCCGGCGCCACATTCGATGCCGCTGCCGGAAAGTGCCTCCCTGAGCGCCGCGCCGCCCGCGGGATCGGCCAGCGCGGCGAAGCGGGCACCCAGCGCCAGGGCGGTCTCGGCAAGGGCGGCGGCATCGCGTCCG
>JAEWBL010000689.1 GCA_023391175.1 Pseudomonadota bacterium | reverse complement strand
CGTCACGTCATCTGGATGGTGCACCCAGTAGAGATCGATGCGGTCCGTCTTCAGGCGCTTCAGGCTCGCCTCCAGCGAGGCCACCATGGCCTTTCGGCTGTTGCCGGTGACGAGGCGGTTGGCGTTGGGCGCGGCGCCGTTGGTGAACTTGGTGGCGAGGAGGAAATCCTCGCGCCGGCCGTCCAGCAGGGGCGCCAGGAATTCCTCGGACTGGCCGAACTGGTAGACGTCGGCGGTGTCGATGAAATTGCCGCCGGCCTCGGCATAGGCGTTGAAGATGGCGGCGCTCTCGTCCGTATCCGCGCCATGGCCCCAGCGCCCGCCGAAATTGGCGGTGCCGAGGGCGAGTTCGGAAACCCTGAGGCCGGTGCGGCCGAGCAGTCGGTACTTCATCGGGGTCAACTCCTTCTGGGGCGGCGGCAAAGGTCCGGCCGCCTTCGATCGTAAATTACGGGCATATGCCCGTATCAGGCGAAGCGATTAGTAGGACCATCCTCAGCCTCAGAGGGCGGCGAGGAGATCCCGCAGTTGTTCGAGCCTTTCCTTGCCCAGCCGCTCCTCCATCGTCTTCTGGCCCCGGTTCCAGGCCACGGCGGCGGTCTTGAGGAGTTCGGTGCCCTGCGGGGTGAGGGCGATGCAGGACGCGCGCTGGTCGTCCTTGCCGCGCCGCGTCTCCAGCAGTCCGTGCTTCGACAGGACGCGCACGTTCCGGCCGATGGTGGAGCGGTCGAGCTCGAGCATCCGGCCCAGCTCGGTCATGCTGGCCTCGGCCTTGTCCCGCACGGTGCGCAGCAGCGAATACTGCGCCACGTTGATCCCGAGCGGGGCGAAGCCTTCGTCGTATATGGCGCTGATCCGGCGCGTCGCCCGGCGCAGCTGAGCAGAGTGGCAGGGGGTATCCATGATTCGTGTATATACCCGTAACTGACCGCCGTCCATCCTCCGCTGCACGGGGCCCGGGCCCGGCGCATCGCCGGCAACTTGTCCGGAATCGCCTCGTCTTCGTCCTGCGGCGGGGCGGCCTGGCGCCCTAGGCTCGGGCGAACCCCCTTCACACGGAACCAGCGCATGACCTCCATCACCGTCAACGGCATGGCCCACCGGGTCGATGCCGAGCCGGACACCCCGCTCCTGTGGGTGCTGCGCGACACGCTCGGCCTCACCGGCACGAAATACGGCTGCGGCATTGCCCAGTGCGGCGCCTGCACGGTGCTGATGGACGGGCAGGCCGTGCGCTCCTGCCAGATGCCGCTGGAGAGCATCGGCACCGCCGACATCCGCACCATCGAGGCCATCGGCGAGGATGCCGTGGGCCAGAAGGTCGTCGAGGCGTGGGTGGCACAGCAGGTGCCGCAATGCGGCTACTGCCAGTCCGGGCAGGTGATGGCGGCCACCGCCCTTCTCAAGCAGACCCCGAAGCCCACCGACGCCGACATTCGCGACGCCATGACCAATCTCTGCCGGTGCGGCACCTACAACCGCATTGCGGCGGCCATCCATCAGGCGGCGGGGTGAGGCCATGGAAGCGCTGACGAAAATCCGACCGGCTGACGCCGTGCCGCCGATGCCCTCAGAGGGCATCGCCAACCTGTCCCGCCGTGGCGTGCTCGGCCTCGGCGGCGCCGCGCTGATACTCGGCGTGCTGATGCCGGCGTTGCCAGCCCGGGCGCAGGCGCCGGCCGCCTTCAGGCCCGGCACCCGCGTGCCCGCGTTCCTCGTCATCGGCCCGGACAACAGCTTCAAGATCCTGAGCCCCTTCGTCGAGGGCGGGCAGGGGATCAGCACCGGCATCGCCCAGACCATCGGCGAGGAGCTGGACGTGGACCCCGCCCGCTTCACGGTGGAGTGCGCCCCGCCCGGTCCGGACTATGCGGTGATCGACGGGCTGCGCATGACCGGCGGCAGCTTCTCCACCCGCTCCAGCTACACCGTGATGCGCCGGCTGGGCGCGAGCGCGCGGGCGATGCTGATCCGTGTCGCCGCGACCCGTCTCGGCGTGAAGGCGGACAGCCTCACCACCCGTGACGGCGAGGTGATCCACGCCGCCACCGGCCGGCGCATTCCCTACGGCGCGCTCGCCAGCGAGGCTCTGGCCCTCGATCCGCCGGCCGAGGTGAAGCTGCGCGATCCGGCCACCTTCCGCTGGCTCGGCAAGGCCGTGCCGCGCATCGATGTGCGGGCGAAGTCCACCGGCAGGGCGGTCTATGCCATCGACCAGAAGCTCGACGGCATGCTCTACGCCGCCGTCCAGCACGCCCCGCATCTTGGCACCGAGCCCACCGCCATCGCCAACGAAGCCGCGCTGAAGGCGATGCCAGGCGTTCATGGCATCCATCGCCTGCCCGGCGCCGTCGCCGTTACGGCGGACAGCTGGTATCGCGCCCGGAAGGCGGTGGAGGCGGCCGAGGTCTCGTGGTCCGCCCCGCCAGCGACGGGGTTCGATGCGGTGGCGGCGGATTTCTCCTCCGCCGGCTTCCTCGATGTCCTGAAGGCGAGCAAGGCGCCTGCCGTGCCGGCCGAGCAGGACGGCACGGCCGAGGCGGCTTTCGCCACCGCCGCCAAGGTCATCGAGGCGGAGTATGACGCCCCCTATCTGGTCCACGGCCAGCTGGAGCCGGCCTCCTCCATGGCGCGCTTCAACGCCGACGGCACGCTGGAACTATGGGTGCCGAACCAGATGCCCGAGGTGTTCCAGCAGGTGGCCGCGAAGGTCTCCGGCCTGCCGCCCGAGAAGGTGATCCTCCATTCGCCCATCCTCGGCGGCTTCTTCGGCCGGCATTTCATGTACGGCCCGGGCAATCCCTTCCCGCAGGCCATCTTGTTGGCGAAGGAGACGGGGCGGCCGGTGAAGGTGCTGTGGTCGCGGGAGGAGGAGTTCAAGCGGGATGCGTTGCGCCCGCTCAGCTACAGCCGTTTCCGCGCGGCCATCGGGGCGGATGGCAAGCCGCAGGCCATCGAGGTACGCACGGTAGGGGAGGGGCCGCTTGGCCGCTATTTCGGCTTCGGCGCCAATGGCGGAGTGGACCCCTCGGCGGTGGAGGGCATCATCGAGAAGCCTTACGCCATCCCCCACCGCCGGATGGACTACGCCAAGGTGGCCCATCCCGTCACCATCGCCTTCTGGCGGTCGGTGGGACACTCCATGAACGACTTCTTCTACGAAGGCTTCTTCGACGAGATGGCCATGGCCGGCGGGCAGGACCCCTTCGAGCTGCGCCGCGCGCTGCTGAAGGAGAAGGCTCGCCACCTGAAGCTGCTGGAGACGGCGGCCGCCATGTCTGGCGGCTGGAAGCGGGGGCCGTTCGAGGCGCCGGGCGGCAAGCGCGCGCGGGGCGTCGCCATGGCCTCCCCGTTCGGATCGGAGACGGCGACCATTGCCGAGGTGTCGCTGGAGGGCGGGGAGGTGAAGGTGCACGAGCTGTGGATCGTCTTTGATCCCGGCAGCGTGGTCAATCCGGCCATCGTGAAGGCACAGGTCGAATCGGCCGCCGCTCTGGGCCTCTCCGCCACCTTGTTCGAGGAACTGGCCTACACGGATGGTGTGCGGCAATCGCATAATTTCGACGACTATCCCATCCTGTCGCGCGCCAACATGCCGAAGGTGAACGTGGAGATCGTCGAGAGCGGCGCGCCCATGGGCGGGGTCGGCGAGCCGGGCCTGCCCGGCGTGCCGCCGGCCGTGGTGAACGCGGTCGCGGCGCTCACGGGGCGCCGCATCCGCACGTTGCCGCTGACAAAGACCAAGCTCGGCGCCTGAGGCTCGGGGCTTGATACCCCGCGCAGACGGACGAAAACGCGGCGATTCCGGTCATCGGCGCCGTCTGGCCCACTGCGACGGGGCAGGGCGGCTTGCAATCTCGATGCTATGTCCCAGATTGCCTTAAGCGGCGAAGCGGGACATTGGAGCGGGACATGCGGCACATCGGCTTCATGGTCGAGGATGGGTTCCAGATGATGGGGCTCGCTGCGGTCTCGGCCTTCGAGCTTGCCAATACGGTGCTGGAGCAGCCGGGCTATTCCCTCACGCTGATGTCGCAAAAGGGCGGAGGAGTCTCCTCTTCTCTCGGGGTTTCGGTGACCACCCAGCCCCTCGGCGCCTATCCCGACACGCTGGTGGTGCTGGGTGAACTGGTGCCCGGCCCCACGCCGGAGGCATTGCGCGCCTACATCGCGCAAGCGGGCGAGCGATCGCGTCGTGTGGCCGGCATCTGCACCGGGGCCTTCCGCCTCGCCGAGGCCGGCCTGCTGGAGGGCAGGGTCGCGACCACTCATTGGGCGCACGCCCGAGCCCTGCAGGAGCGCTATCCCGCCATCCGTGTTGAGGACGACCGCATCTTCATCCGCGACGGCAACGTCTGGACCTCCGCCGGCATGAGCGCGGGCATCGATCTCGCCCTCGCTTTGATCGAGGACGACCACGACGCCGCGCTGGCGCGGTCCATCGCCCGCAAGCTGGTGGTCTATCATCGCCGGCCGGGCGGGCAGTCGCAGTTTTCCGCGCTCCTGGAGCTGGAGCCGCGCTCCGATCGGGTCCGCCGCGCTCTGACCTATGCCAAGGAGCACCTGCGCAACCCGCTCACCGTGGAAGAGCTGGCCGAGGCCGCGAGCCTGAGCCCACGGCAGCTCAGCCGGGTGTTCCGCGAGGAGACGGGGGAATCTCCCGCCAAGGCGGTGGAGCGGCTGCGCCTCGAGGCGGCGAAGGCCATGCTGGAGGAGGGGCGTTACGCCATGGATGTGGTGGCCCGCGACACCGGCTTCGACGACCGCGACCGCATGCGGCGCGCCTTCCTGCGCCACTTCGGCCACCCGCCCCAGAGCCTGCGCCGCAGCCTGCGCTACATCGAGGGCGATAAGGAGAAGACGGCTCGTGGCGGAAATTGACGTTTGCACGTCATTTGAGACATGACCGACCGCGCCTAGGGTCCAGCCATCGCACGATGCGTCTGGAGGCCGTGATGGCCAATCTCATTTCGGAAGACCCCCCGGCGGCTTCCGCCGCCTTTACGCCGGCCAAGGCGCCGGCGATGCCCCTCGCGGCCAGTTCGTCGCTTATGCCTGCGGTTTTCCTCGCTTTGGGGACGGCCGCCATCGGCACCGAGGGTTTCATGATCGCGCCGCTCCTGCCGACGATCGCGGCGGACCTCGGGATGAGCCTGTCGGCCACCGCGACCCTGGTCGTGGTGTTTACCCTGATGATGGCCGTGTCCTCGCCCATCACCACGGTGGCGACGGCCGGCCTCGGGCGGCGGAGCGCGCTGCTGCTCGCCATGGGGCTGTTCACAGCCGCGAACCTCGCGGCGGCCTTCTCCTCATCTTTCACGACGCTGCTTATCGCACGGATGGCCATGGCCATCGCCTCGGGCCTGTATGTGCCCGGTGCCAACGCGCTGGCGGGCGTCATCGTGGCGCCGGAGAAGCGCGGGCGGGCGCTCGCCATCGTCAGCGGCGGGATGACCCTCGCCATCGCCCTCGGGCTGCCCCTTGGCGCGCTGGTGGGGCACGCCTTCGGCTGGCGCGTCACGTTCCTCGGCGTGGCAGGGATGGGGCTCGTCGCCATCGTTGGCATATTGCTGGGCAACCGGCGCGATGCGGGCGCGCA
>JAEWBL010000043.1 GCA_023391175.1 Pseudomonadota bacterium | reverse complement strand
CGGATATGTGGCGATACCAACGCCCCTTGCCGGAATCCCCATGTGGCAGCGGCACCAGCACATGGCCGGCGAGCGCTGCCAGCGCCCGCGTCACGAGCGGGTCGCCGGCATCGGCTTCAAGATCCGCCACCACATCCACGGGAACGAAGACGGCCTCCTTCGGGAGCCCGTATTTCGAGAGTGTCTGAAACCCCGTGCGGGTCACCGCCGCCGCGCTCTCGACGCCGCCGCAGGCCTCCACCAGGCGCCGCATGGCGCCCTTCAGGGTCAGATAATCCGCCTCGCGGTGCGGACGCGCGAGCTTGTTCATGCTGCGCTTCCCGTCAGCCGGCCGATGAAGTCGGGACCGAGGGCGCGCTCCTGATGGATCAGGCCCTCGGCACGGTTGCCGCGCCTCAGGCAGGTCTTTGCCTCATCGAGATCCGGATCAAAGGGTTCCTCGTGGCGATCGTCGCGACCGTCGTGAAGGCCATCCTGATAGGCGTCGTCGCGCTCCTCGCGCAGAAGCTCCTCGAAGAGGCCGAGCGTCCTCTCATCCCGCCCGTCGCGCAGCGCGGCGACGATCGCGGCCCATCTCGCGCCCCGGCTCATGCGAAACCTCCCGCCCCATTCGCGGTGACCGCGGGCGATCCATCGGCCAAGCTGGCGTCATGACCCGCCGCCGCCTCACCAGCCCCGCCCTCGACGCGGCCATCAGAGATCTGCGGAGCGCTCGCGCTATCCTGCATGGGGATCGGCCGAGGCACCCCATCGGGCCACGGCATATCGTCCGGCCAATTCGTCGCAAACCAAGCCATGGCGCGCTCGAATGAGCTGATGGTTGGGTCAAGCGCACCGTCAGCAATTTTTGCGAGCCGCTGCCCTTGGTTGAACACGAGTGTGGAAACCCGGGCTCGGCTGCGTTTTGTCGCCGCGCCATAGAGATCGGCCGTCGCGATGAGTTGGGTTCGGAGATCCATATCTCGAAAAATGCGGCACTTGTGCCGCATTGTCAACGGCACACTTGCCGCTAGTTCGAGGCCTTACGCGCGGCCACTATGCCGCACATGACTCCTTACGAACGGATTGTCGCCCGCCTGAAGGAAGTGCACCCGGATTGGTCCGAGCGCAAAGCCTCCATGGAGGCGACTGAAGGCCGAAATGCAGACCTGTTTCGCGCGATCAAGCGCGGGCGTTCTGCTTTTCCACGCGGTCAAAATTTGCAAGGCCTCGCCCGGGTGCTTGAAGTGGACCCCTCTTGGCTGACAGAATTGGCTGTCAGCCCGAGGAAAATCGTTTTGTCGTTCGACCCTGACGCGCCGGACGAACAGGGCGGGGATTTCCGGCCCGACGCCCGCAGCGGCGTCTCCACGGATCGAATATACAAGGCAGACGTCCCCGGCGCCTCTCCGGTCATCGACACCCGCGCTGGCGCCGGCCCCGGTAGCATCGGCCTCCCCGCGCTAGCCCCCTCTGGCGGAGTGATCTATTCCGAGGATGCAGTGCTCGGCGAGATCCTGTTGCCTGGGTACCTGCAGCAGGAGATTTCTCGCGCCCCACCGGGGCGCGTGCACTGGGTATGCGTGCGCGGCGACAGCATGGAGCCCACCTTGAAGGGCGGCGACCACGTGGCTGTGGACACCACGGATTCTGCGCTGGGCCAGGGCGGCATGTTCGTGGCCCGCAACGGCGACGGGGAGATCATCGTCAAACGGCTCTACCGCATTCCCAAATCCGATCCGCCGCAGATCGAGGTGCGGTCCGACAACGCCACGCTGGAGCCGCCCCGGGTAGTGGACGCGGACTGGCTCACCATCATCGGCCGTGTGGTGGCGAAGATCGGCCGTATCGGCTAACCGCCTCCGGCTTGGGCCTCGACTCCCAATTGCGCTGCCGTCCGGGGCTTTTTCGTGCGCCCCTGAGTACGGCGTGGGATCGAGGATAGCCCAAAACGGCACAAGTGCCGCATATCCTATTGACGCGGCACAAGTGCCGCATATGATTGGCGCCGTCACCTTTGAGGACGCCGCCGATGCCCTACACCGCCACTCCCTCTTGCTTTCGCTCGGGAACCCCCCGCCAGAAGGCGCTCCAACCCCTGCCGGGCGACCGCCGCCGCGGCCACCCCGGCTCTACGGCGGAGGATCTCGCCGCCCTCTGCGAGAAGCTCGCATCCATGGGTGCGGCGACGGAAGAGAACCTCCTGCGCTACGGCTACACGCCGGAACAGCTGAAAGCCCTCATGCCGGAGGCGCGCAAGATCCTCGGCCCGGCGCGGGGTGCGTTCCATGGCTGAGGCCCTCACTTCAGCCAGCCAGACGGCGGCGATCCGCGCGGGCATGCGCCCGGCCGGCGCCCAGCTCGCGACCCTCGCGCGCCTGCATGGCGCGCTAACTTATATCGCCGGCGGCGGACTGCACGAGGTCACCACCCTCACGGAAGCCGCCCACAAGCGCGGCGCCGCTCAGGTCACCTGCGACACGGACGTGATGCTCGCCCTCCTCATCCTCGCGGCCGAGCCGCTT
>JAEWBL010000040.1 GCA_023391175.1 Pseudomonadota bacterium | reverse complement strand
CTTGTGGGTCGGCTCAGCCGCTGCGACGTTGGCCATGAATGGGTCTCCGGAAGCTTGTCTTTCTGACTCGAAGACCCACTCCCCTTGCGGCAGAGGGTGGATCGCGGCGCAGCCGCGAGACGGGTGAGGGGTTTGCTCCCCTTCCCCCGCACCGGCCCCTCGCCCCCCGCCCGCGAGGGGAGGAGGACGAAGGCATCAGTCCCGCCTCAGCGGTAGATGCGCTCGGCGCGCTGCTGCGCGCGCTTGGCGGCTTCTTCCGGCGTGCGCTGGCCGGTGGAGGCTTCCGCCACCATGTCCACCACGATCCAGTCGGCCATGGCCGCGGCCGACTTCGGCCCGAGCGGACCGGCGTAGCCGTTGGGCTGCAGCGTCTCGGAGGCCACCGCATAGGCGGCGTGGATGGGCTTGGAGGTCCACACCGGGTTGTTGGCGAAGCTCTTCAGCGTCTGGCAGCAATAGGCGCTCGCGCCGGTGAGCCAGGCATTGTACTGGTCGGCCTGGAACATGAAGGCGAGATAGGCCTGCGCCGCCTTGGGGAACTTCGAATACTTGAAGATGCAGGCGGTGGTGGTCTGGTGCAGTTCCACCTTCTTGCCCACCGGGCCGAGCGGGAAGTTGGTGGACTTCATGTCCGCCGCCATGTCCGCGAGCTTCGGGTCGTTGGCCGCGGCGTAGTAGATGGACACGCCGTTGGCCGTCACCGACAGGTCACCGGCGATGAAGGCGCGGTTGTTGTTGACGTCCAGCCAGCTCTCGGTGCCGGGGATGAAGGTCTTGTACAGCTCGGCGGCATACTTCAGCGCGGCGACGGTCTCCGGCGAGTTGATGACCACCTTGCCGTTCTCGTCCACCATCTTGCCGCCATGGCTCCAGAGGATCCAGTGCGTGTAGTTGTTGCCGTCGCCCACGCCGTGGCCCAGCGTGAAGCCCATGGGGTGGTTGTTGGCCTTCAGCGCCTTGCCGAGTTCGAGAAGGCCCTTGGTGTCCTTCGGAAACTCGGAGAAGCCGGCCTGCTTCACCCAGCTGTCGCGATAGACCACCGCGTTGCCGATGGTGGCGAGCGGCAGGCCGACGAAGCGGCCGTTGACCTTCGCATACACCTCGTTGCCGGGATAATAGCCGCCGTACTGCTTGGCGAGGCCGGTGGCGAGGTCGGTCACGTCGAGCAGCTTGTCGGGATACTGCTGGGCGTCGTCGAACCACACCCACACGATATCCGGGCCAGAGCCCACGTTCGCGGCGACGGCGGCCTTGGGACGGATGTCCTCCCAGCTCTCCTTGTCGATGCGCACCTCGATGCCGGTGGCCTCGGTGAACTTCTTGGTGTTGGCGATCCAGGCGTCTTCCTCGCCCTTCACGAACGGCGACCAGCGCAGCAGGCGGAGGGAGGCGCCGGCCTCCGGCTCGAACTTGGCGACAGCCTGGGCGATGGCCTCCCTGGTGGAGAGCATGGGCAGGGCCATGGCGCCGGCCGCAAGGCCCGCGCCGCCCATGAGAAGGTCACGTCTGGAAATGGTCATTGGTCTTCCTCCCGTGAAGCGTTTCCTTGAAGGACGGGCCGTTTCGGACGGTGTGTCTCGAACGGTCTTCTTTCCCCCTGAGCGTGCCGGTGGCCCGGCACGGTAACCGACCGTGTCAGAGCCGACTGCCGGTCGCCTCGTCAAAAAGATGTGTGAGGCCCGGCTGCGGCGCGATGCGGATCGTCTCGCCGGGGCTGAAGCTCAGCCGCTCGCGGAACAGGCAGGTGATCTCCTGCGCCGCGGCCCCTTCGCCGAGGCGGGCGACGACCAGGATTTCCGAACCCGTGGGCTCGGTGACCACCACCTGCGCCGGCACGCCATTCGGATCGAGCCGGATGTGCTCGGGGCGCAGGCCGTAGACCACCTTCTGGCCGTCGGCGAGGCCCTGCGCGTCCGGCAGGGGCACCTCCACGCCGCTGTCGGTCACCAGCATGGGATTGGCCCCGAGCCGCACCTTGCCCTTCACGAAGTTCATGGAGGGCGAGCCGATGAAGCCGGCGACGAACTGGTTGGCGGGCCGGTCGTAGAGATCGAGCGGGGCGCCGATCTGCTCGACGATGCCGTCGTGCATCACCACGATCTTGTCGGCCATGGTCATGGCCTCGATCTGGTCGTGGGTGACGTAGACCGTGGTGGTCTTCAGCCGCTGGTGCAGTTCCTTGATCTCGGTGCGCATCTGCACGCGCAGCTGGGCGTCGAGATTGGAAAGCGGCTCGTCGAACAGGAACACCTGCGGATCGCGCACGATGGCGCGGCCCATGGCGACGCGCTGGCGCTGGCCGCCGGAGAGCTGGCGCGGGTAGCGGTCGAGCAGCTTGGTGAGGTTCAGGATCTCCGCCGCGCGCTTCACCCGGCCCTCGATCTCGGACTTCGGGGCTTTGCGCAGCTTGAGCGAGAAGCCCATGTTGTCCGCCACCGTCATGTGCGGATAGAGCGCGTAATTCTGGAACACCATGGCGATGTCCCGTTCCTTCGGCGGCATCTCGTTGATGACGCGATTGCCGATCAGGATCTCGCCGCCGGAGATGTTCTCAAGGCCGGCGATCATGCGCAGCAGCGTGGACTTTCCACAGCCCGAGGGGCCGACCAGGACCACGAACTCGCCGTCGCGGATGTCCACGTCCACGCCATGGATGACCTGCGTCGACCCATAGGCCTTCTTCACACCGCGAATGTCCACGGTCGCCATGCAGCGTCCTCTCCCCTCGCCGTTTCCTCGTGCCGCACGGGGGCTGTTTGAGCCTTGCCCGATGCGGCCGCACCATTCTTGGGCCGGAACAGACCTCCGGCCGTCGTCCCTTCCGGAACGCGGCGCGATCATGGTGCGAGGCGAGAACGGGATCAAGTGGAAATTTAAAACGATTGAAGCTCCATTGGACGAAGGTCGGAGATGGGGCTAGACATAGCCGTCCCGCGGATGAGGCCGCCGTTTCCGGTCGCGCGCCGCGGGCATCGGCGCGGGGTTCGCGGGGCGCCGCTCCCGCCCGCCCGCCGGTGACCATCCCGTTTCTTCCCTGCCCAGCCGCCACAGCGGAGACCTGACCATGACCGATGCCGCCCGCCCGGCCCTGCTCCTCACCGGCCCCGTGATGGAGGAGGTCGTCGAGCGCCAGCTTGCCGGCCGTTTCACCCTCGTGCCGCTGGACGCCCTGAACGAGAGCAACGCCGGCGCGGTCGAGGCGATCGCCACCCGCGGCAAGGTGAAGGTGGACGACGCGCTCATTTCGCGCCTGCCCAACCTCAAGATCGTCAGCAATTTCGGCGTCGGCTACGACACGGTGGACGCGGCGGCAGCGGCAAAGCGGGGCGTCATCGTCACCAACACGCCGGACGTGCTGAACGAGGAGGTGG
>JAEWBL010000031.1 GCA_023391175.1 Pseudomonadota bacterium | reverse complement strand
GAGAAGATCAGGTCCATGACCTGCCGGCCGGTGGCCTCGTCCAGATTGCCGGTGGGCTCGTCGGCGACGAGGATGGGCGGCTCCGGGGCGAGGGCGCGGGCCAGCGCCACACGCTGCTGTTCGCCGCCGGAGAGCTGGCCCGGATAATGCTGCGCCCGCTCGGCGAGGCCCACATTGGCAAGTTCCTGCCGGGCCCGCTCGAAGGCGTCGGCGCGGCCGGCGAGTTCCAGCGGCACCGCCACGTTTTCAAGGGCGGTCATGGTGGGGATGAGGTGGAAGGACTGGAAAACGATGCCCACATGCCGGCCACGGAAGCGCGCCAGCGCATCCTCGCCGAGGCGTGTGATATCCGTGCCGGCGACGCTCACCTGTCCCGAATCCACCCGCTCCAGGCCGGCCATCACCATGAGCAGCGTCGATTTGCCGGACCCGGACGGTCCGACCAGGCCCACCGCCTCGCCTGCCCCGATCTCGACAGAGATGTCCTTCAGGACATGAACCCGGGCCGCCCCCGTTCCGAGGGAAAGGTCCACATGCTTCAGCTCGATGGTGCGAAGCGGAGAGGAAATATCGTCCATGCCAGGGTTTGCCGTGCGTCCGGTGCTGCGTTGGATTGGGCAGGGAAGAAGGCGGTACCTGCCGGTTGCTCCATGGGAACCGGCATTTAAGGCGCTGGCGGGGCTGATCGCCGCTTTCCTGGTCTTCACGTTCGCGTCAGGGGCCGAGGCGGCGCCGCTGCGCATCGTCGCCCTCGGCGACAGCCTGACCGCCGGTTACGGCATTCCGCGCGCCGCCGCCTTCCCCGCCCGGCTCGAAGCCGCGCTGCGGGCGAAGGGGCTGGACGTGAAGGTGGAGAATGCCGGCGTCTCCGGAGAGACGGCGAGCCAGGGCCTCGCGCGCCTCGACTGGTCGGTACCGCAGGGCACGGATGCGGTGATCGTGGAACTGGGCGCCAACGACATGCTGCGGGGGCTCGACCCGGCGGTGACGCGCAAGGCGCTCACCGAGATCGTCCAGCGGTTGCGCAAGCGCGGCATCACGGTGCTGCTGGCGGGCATAAAGGCCGCGCCCAACATGGGCCGACCCTACCGGGAGGCGTTCGACCAGATCTTCCCGGACATCGCCGCCGCCGAGGGCGTGCTGCTTTATCCCTTCTTTCTGGAGGGCATCGCCGGCGATCGAACGCTGAACCTGCCGGACGGGCTGCATCCCACCCCGGAAGGCGTGGACCGCATCGTCGCCGGCATCCTGCCCACGGCGGAGCAACTGGTGGCGCGTGCCCGCGAGACGGCGGCGCGATAACGGGCAGCGCTTATCTGCTTATTTTTTAATCTGATTGACCTCCGCAGATCAGCTCTTGACCAATCCATAGTCACGATTCTAGATTTCGCCGCTTTTGGGGGTTTGCCCCGCTTGTACCGTTGCGTCCCAGCGTATTTTTCAATGACAACAGTGAGAATGAACAATGGTTCGGGAATTTGAGTATCAGGGAGAAACATTCCGCGTCACCGCCCACGGCATTCACGGCCACGAAGAAATCTTCATCGTCCACATTGAGGATGATGGCGTGGAAGGCGGCGAAATCTCCATCGATCGCATGACCGAAGAGAATGACACCAGCGCCCCGCTCGAGGACATTCTGGTGATGCTTTGCGACAAGCTCATCCCCCAGAGCGAGATCAAGGTGCAGGATCCCAGCGCCCCGTTCGCCTGGCGGCAGGGCAATGTGGTGTTCGAGGTCCACGACGGCCTCCAGAGCCACGACTGAGGCCGGCCGCCGCGCGGCGGCGATCTGATTGTTCCCGCACAAAAACGAACGGCCGCCCCGGTTTCCGGAGCGGCCGTTTCACATGAAACAGGGTTAACGGACCCTGCGTCCTGCTCAGACCGAAGGCTCCGGCAGGAGGAGGCGTGTAAAGCCCCGGACGTGCCGGGGCCTTACTCACTTCTTGGTCGCCGGAGCGGCAGGAACCGCGGGAGCGGCAGCCGGAGCCGACGCAGCCGGGGCCGCATCCACCACCGTCTTGCGCGGCGGCAGAAGCTGGAGCGTCTGCACCGCCTGGCCGGCGAACTGGTTGAGGAGCGCGTTCTGCTCCGCCACCGAGCTCTTCACCTGCGCCACGATCCGGCAATAGGAGGCGATGAGCGCATTGGCGACATCCGACGGCCGCGCCTTCGGATTCTGCTGGTAGAGCGAGGTTGCCGCCGAGGCGATGGCCGCGCCCTGCATGGGCGGCGTGACGCCGGTGAGAAGCTTGGCCGCCCCCGCCGAGAGGTCAGCCGGCACCGCCTTGCCGTCATCGGCCGGGCAGGCGAGCTTGTCGGCGAGGCTCGCCGGCTCCTTCAGCACGAGGCCGGGACCGACCGGCAGCGCCCAGGCGATGGACTGGCTGTCCACCGGGCCGGTGACGGTGCGGCGCGACACTTCCATGGCCGCCTGGAGGGTGAAGCGGCGCAGCTCCGCCGTCTTTTGCCAATCGGGCGCGTTGCTCTTGGCCACCACCGGGCAGTAGGCGGCGGTGAGGGCGTCCACGATCGTGCCCGAGCCGGACGAGCCGGAGGCGGCCTTGTAGGTGTCAACCATCATGGGAATGGAACGCTGGCCGCCCGCCATCATGGCGGAAAGGGCCGCAACCGCCTTCGCATCCGGGCCATCCGAGCCGGGCGCGCCGCCCACGTCCGGGCAGGTGAAGGCGGATGCCGCCTGGGTGCCGTAGTCCGGCGCGTTGGCGGCGGCGCGCCATGCCGCGACCATCGAGGCGTTCACGTTCGGCGCGGCCGCATTGCCCCACGAGGTGCGCACGTAATTGGCAAGATCCGCCACCTGCTGGTCATTTAGCCGCCCGGCGAAGGACGGCATCGCGCCGTAGGTGCCGCCGGCTGGCAGGCCGCCGAGCACGGCCATGAGGATGTTGTAAGGCTCGGCCGCGATCACGGCCGGGTTGCCGCTGAGGGCCGGCACGCTGTCACCGCGGCCCACACCCTTGTCCATGTGGCAGACGGCGCAATTGTCGATGTAGAGCTTGGACGCCCGTGCATAGACGTCGGGCGACAGCGGCGAGGCCTTCTGCACCGACGGCTTGTCCGCCGGAGCCGGTGCATCGAACAGATAGGTGACGAGCGCGGCCCGGTCCTGCGCCGTGAGCTTGCTCACGGAATCATGGATCACCTCGGCCATGGGGCCGAACACCGAGGTCTTGCCCGGCGCGGAGCCGGTGGCGAAGAAGGTGGCGAGGGTCTCCGGCGTCCAGGTCTTCTTGAGGGACGCGGTATCGATATCCGGCGCCCAGAAGCCGTCGATGTTGGCGCCGAGGAAGGCGGCCTTGGCCTTGGTCGCGCCCATCAGGTTGCGCGGTGTATGGCAGTCGCCGCAATGGCCGAGGGCGTTGACGAGATAGGCGCCGCGGTTCCACTCGTCGCTCTTGCCGGCCGTCGGATGGAAGCGGCCCTGGTCGAAGAACAATTCGCGCCACGCCAGCATCCCGAGCCGGATGTTGAACGGGAATTCCAGCTGGTTGTCCGGCGGCGTATTGGGGATCGGCGGAATGGCGCGCGCATAGGCCCACAGGGCCTTCATGTCGTCGTCGGTGATCTGCGTGTACGCATCGAACGGCATGGCCGGGTAGAGATAGGCGCCGTCCTTGCGGATGCCGTTGCGCACCGCGTTCACGAACTGGTCGTAGGTCCACAGGCCGATGCCGGTGGTGCGGTCGGAGGTGATGTTGGGCGAGTAGATGGCGCCGAAGGGCGTGTTCAGCGCGAGGCCGCCGGCGAAGGGCTTGGACTTGTCGCCCGTGTGGCAGGGCATGCAGTCGGCGGCCTTGGCGACATACTCGCCCCGCGCCACCAGCGCGGGATCGGCAGACGGGTCCGGGGCGAACTGGGCCATGGCGGGCGTTGCCGCGCCGAGGAACGTGGCCGCAGCCAGCGCCGCGAGCCGGCGCGAATATCGGGACACCCTGACCATATTCTCCCCCCAGGACGATTCGGCGGTCCGGCGTACCTTAGACATTTTTCAGGAACGCGACATTGATCCGGAACGACACGGAGGGGATATAGCTCAGGCCCCCGCCGGCGTCGGCGGACGCCTTCCGGGAACCGCCGACGATGACCAAGCCCGCCCTGCCCCTGCGCTCCCTCAAGGTGGAGGATCTCTCCCCCTCAGACGCCGCCGCCGAGCACGCGGCCCTCGCCGAGGAGATCCGGGGCCATGACGCAGCTTATTACCGGGAGGACGCGCCGGTCGTCTCCGATGCGGAATATGACGACCTGCGCCGCCGCTACGAGGCCATCGAAGCACGTTTCCCCGGCCTCGTCGGCGAGGACAGCCTTTCGGCAAAGGTGGGCGCCGCGCCGTCCGAGAAGTTCGGCAAGGTGGTGCATGGCGTGCCCATGCTGTCGCTGCAAAACGCCTTCTCCGACACGGAGGTGGAGGAATTCGTAGCGCGGGTGAAGCGCTTCCTCGGCCTCGGCGCCGACGAAGAAGTGGCGTTCA
>JAEWBL010000699.1 GCA_023391175.1 Pseudomonadota bacterium | reverse complement strand
GGGCGCGGCCGGTCGGGCTGCTGGTGATCCTCATCGTGATCTGGGACCTTTCGGTCCGCCTCTTCCAGATCCCGGCCTATCTCATCCCCACCCCGTGGGACGTGATGATCGCCTTCCGCAATGACGGCGCCATGCTGGCGCGCGAGGCGGTGCCCACCACCATCGCGACGCTGGCCGGCTTCGCGCTTTCGGCGGCCATCGGCATTCCGCTCGCCATGCTGATCGCCGGCTCGCGCACCATCGAGGCCTATCTCTACCCGCTGCTGGTCTTCTCCCAGTCGATCCCGAAAGTGGCCATCGCGCCGCTGTTCGTGGTGTGGTTCGGGTTCGGCATCGTGCCGAAGGTGATTTCCGCCTTCCTGCTGGGGGTCTTCCCGGTGGTGGTGGCGGGGGTGCAGGGCTTCAAGTCGGTGGAGGCGGACATGCGCGACCTCGCCCGCTCCATGAAGGCCTCGCGGCTGCAGACCTTCGCCATGGTGAGCCTGCCCCACGCCATGCCGGCCATCTTCGCCGGCCTCAAGGTGTCGGTGACGCTCGCTGTGGTCGGCGCTGTGGTGGGCGAGTTCGTGGGCTCGAATTCCGGCCTCGGCTTCGTGCTCCAGCGCTCCATCGGCAATTTCGAGCTGCCCACCATGTTCGCCGCCCTCATCGTGCTCGCGCTCATCGGCGTGGTGCTGTTCTGGGTGATCGACCTCGTGGAACGCCTGGTGGTCCCGTGGCATGCGAGCCAGCGCCATGATGCCTTCGTCACCGTCTGAGGAGGGCGCCATGGCCAGACCCAACACCCTGCGCGTGATTTCCCGCAACGAAGGCCCCGCGACCCGCCGCCGGCTCATCGACATCCGCGGCCTCGCCAAGACCTACCGCACCCGCGACGGCGAAGTGCCTTCGCTGAAGCCCATGGACCTCGACATCACCGAGGGCGAGTTCATCTGCGTGGTCGGCCCCTCGGGCTGCGGCAAGTCCACGCTGCTGAAGCTGGTGGCAGGCCTCATCCCCGCCTCGGCGGGCGAAATCCTCATCGACGGCAAGGCCGTGACCGAGCCGCCGGATGATGTGGGCATCGTGTTCCAGAGCCCCGTCCTGCTCGCCTGGCGCAATGTGCTACGCAACGTGATGCTGCCGGTGGAGGTGCGCCGGCTCGATCGCGCGAGCCATCTGGAACGCGCCCGCCAGCTCCTGAAGACGGCGGGGCTCAACGGCTTCGAGAACAAGTATCCCTGGCAGCTTTCCGGCGGCATGCAGCAGCGCGCCGCCATCTGCCGGGCGCTGGTGCACGACCCCAAGATCGTGCTCATGGACGAGCCGTTCGGCGCGCTCGACGCCATGACGCGCGAGAAGATGAACCTGGAGCTCCAGCGCATCCAGTACGAGACCGGCAAGACCATCCTGCTCATCACCCATTCCATACCCGAGGCGATCTTCCTCGCCGACCGGGTGGTGGTGATGACCGATCGTCCCGGCTCGGTGGCCGCCATCTACGACGTGCCGCTGCCCCGCCCGCGCTCGCTCGACATGATGGCGAGCCCGGTGTTCGCCGAACTCGCCAAGACCATCCGCGGCCATTTCTACGCCCAGGGCCATCTGGACTGAAGCCTCAGGCTTCAGAGGACTGAGAGGACGAACATGCCCTTTCCGCGCGTCACCATCCGCGAGGTGGAGATCGGCGAGCGGCTGATGCCCTTCGTCCGCCCGTTCCGCTTCGGCCCCTCGGTGGTGGAGACGGCGCCGCAGGCGTTCGTGAAGGTGGCGGCGGAGGTGGAGGGCTTCGGCCCGGCGACCGGCATGGCCGCCGAGATGATGATGCCGCGCTGGTTCGACAAGGCGCCGGCGAAGAGCCCGCTCCACACGGTGGACGACCTGCGCCGGGGCCTCGCCCAGGCGGCGCGCATCTATGCCAATGCGCTGCCCGCCAGCGCCTTCGGCTTGTCGGTGGCGGCGCGGGCGCCCCAGCTCATGTGGGGCAAGCGCGAGGGGGTGCCGCCGCTCGCCGCCGGCTTCGGCCCGGCGCTCCTCGACAAGGCGGTGCTGGACGCGCTGCTGCGCGCCATGGGGCTCGGCCTCGTCGCCGGCCTCAAGGCCAACGTGATGGGCCTCGATGCGCGTCTCTCGCCGGACCTCACCGCCGGGCAGATCGGCGCCTTCCTCTCGGCGCTGGTGCCCGCCCCGGCGGTGGCGCTGCGCCACACGGTGGGGCTCATGGACCCGCTCGACGGCCCGCACGGCCTCGCCGCCGAGATCGCCGCCGCGCGGCTCGCCTTCTTCAAGATCAAGATCGGCGGAGAGCTTGGCTCCGACATCGACCGGCTGGAGAAGATCGCCGCCATCCTCGCCGCCTCCGCGCCGGGATATGTGGCGACGCTGGACGCCAACGAGCAATACGACCCCGACCGCCTCATGGCCCTCGCCGAAGCCCTGAACGGCCCGCGCCTCGCCGCCTTCCGCGCCCGGCTTCTCTACATCGAGCAACCCTTCGACCGCGCCGAGACCTTCGCCGCGCCCCTGCCGCCGCTGGAGGGACTGCCGGTCATCATCGACGAGGCGGACGATGCGCCGGACGCCTTCCCGCGCGCGGCGGCGCTGGGCTATCGCGGAGTGTCATCGAAGAGCTGCAAGGGGCTCTACAAGGCCATCCTCAACGCGGCGCGGGTGAAGGCGTGGAATGCGGGCGGGGCGCGCGCGCCCTTCCTCATCTCGGCGGAAGACCTCACCTGCCAGCCGGGCCTCGGCATCGAGCAGGACACCGCCCTCGTCGCTGCTTTGGGCCTCGCCCATGGCGAGCGCAACGGCCACCATTATGTGGACGGCTTCGGCCCCGCGCCGGAGCGGGAGGCCCGCGCCTTCTTCGACGCCCATCCGGACCTCTACACCCAGCGCAACGGCCGCTTCGGCCTCGATGTCTCGCGCGGGCTCCTGCCCACCCGCAGCCTTCTGGAGGCGCCGGGCTTTGCCCGCGCGGCGGAGCCCGACTGGGCCAGCCTCACCCCCATCGCGCCGGCCGCGGTGCCCGAACCCATCCCGCACGGGACGCTCGCCTGAGCCCCCGCTTCGCCCTTTCAGGATCGACACCATGAACGAGCTCGCCCGCGCCGCCGCCCTCTCCCTCCGCCTGCCCGTGGCAAGCGGTGGGCTGGAGACGTTCCGCCTGTCCGCCCCACGGGACTATCCCGCCCGCGCCTCCGGCCCGATGAACCGCATCGCCTTCTCCGCCGCCCATGTGGTGGCGGACCCGTTCAAGGACTGCGACCCGTGGCTCGATGCGGCCATCGACTGGGACAGGACCATCGCCTATCGCGCCCGCCTGTGGGACCTCGGCCTCGGCGTCGCGGAGGCCATGGACACCGCCCAGCGCGGCATGGGGCTCGACTGGCCGACCTCGCTGGAATTGATCCGCCGCTCGGTGGAGGCGGCGAAGGCGCACGGGCCGGAGGCGCTGGTCTTCTCCGGCGCCGGCACCGACCATCTCGCCCCCGAGGCGGCGACCTCGCTGGACGACGTGATCCGCGCCTATGAGGAGCAGATCGCAGCGGAGGAGAAGGTGGGCGGGCGCATCATCCTCATGGCCTCGCGCGCGCTCGCCCGCGTGGCGAAATCGCCGGAGGATTATGAGCAAGTCTACGCCCGGGTGCTGTCGCAGGTGTCGGCGCCGGTCATCATCCACTGGCTCGGCGACATGTTCGATCCCGCCCTTGCCGGCTACTGGGGCACGCGCGATCTCGATGCGGCCATGGACACGGCGGTCGCCGTCATCAACGCCAACGCGTCCAAGATCGACGGGGTGAAGATCTCCCTCCTCGACAAGGACAAGGAGATCGTCATGCGCCGCCGGCTGGACCCGGCCGTGCGCATGTATACGGGCGACGATTTCAACTATGCGGAGCTGATCGCGGGGGACGAGCAGGGCCATTCCCACGCGCTGCTTGGCATCTTCGACGCCATCGCGCCGGCCGCCTCCGCCGCGCTCACCGCGCTGGCGGCGGGGGACACCGCGCGCTTCCACGACATCCTCGGGCCGACCGTGCCGCTCTCACGGCACATCTTCAAGGCGCCGACGCGCTTCTACAAGACGGGCGTGGTCTTCATGGCCTATCTCAACGGCCACCAGGACCATTTCACCATGGTGGGTGGGCAGGAGAGCACCCGCTCCACTTTGCACCTCGCCGAGCTGTTCCGCCTCGCCGACGCGGCCGGGCTGCTCACCGATCCCGACCTCGCGGTGAGCCGCATGAAGGCGGTGCTCGCGGTGCGCGGCGTCGCGGGCTAGCCCCGCTCCGCGAGCGCTTCCGCCGCGCTTGCGCTTGTGCCACCTTCCCCGGCGCCATCGAAAGGCGCAGGGGAGGGAGCATCGTGCGCATCAACCTTGACGCGGATCAGCAGGACGCGACGCTCGGCGCCATGCTCTGGGTGGCGCAGGCGAAGGGCTCCGGGGCCGTGACCGAGGCCGACCGGCGCACCATCGCCGCCGCCGCGGAAGTGGTGTTCGGCCGACCGTCCGGCGCTCCGCTGCCGGGTCCCGTCGAGCCCGCCGGCCTCGCGGCGCGCCTCTCCGCCCCGGCCGCTTCTGAGGCCATGCGGCTCATCACCGTGGTGGCGCTGGTGGACGGCAGCATCGATGCCGCGCGCATCGACCGTCTCGTCGCCTGCGCGCAGGCCACCGGGCTGGGCGGCGCCGAATATGTGCGCGATCTCGCCGAGGCTGCCCATGGCCATCTTCACGCTGCGCTCGGGTGCATGATCCGGGCGAACATGGAGAGCGTCACCGGCCGTCCCTGGAACGGCAACGTCACGAGCGACGTCGCCGCCTATCTTCTGCCCTACAACCAAAAGCCGGACCCTGCGCTCGCCGCCCGCTTCCACGCGCTGGAGCAATTGCCGCCGGAGAGCTTCGGCAACCACTTCTTTCACCATTTCCGCGACAACGGATACGCGTTTCCCGGCGAGCCCAACGGCCTCTCCGCCGTGTTCAGCGTGCCGCACGATTCCTGCCACGTCCTCGCCGGCTACGACACCACGCCGCCCGGCGAAATCCTCGTCTCCACCTTCACCGCCGCCATGCACCCGAAGAATTCCATGGCGGCCCATGTGCTGCCGGTGATCGCGAGCTGGCACCTCGGCATCAAGCTGAATGACGTCGCCGCCTCGGCCACCGGCGCGCTCAAGCCCGGTGCCTTCTTCGAGGCGTGGCAGCGCGGGGCGGGCATGAACACGGACCTGTTCGCGCCGGGCTGGGACTTCTTCTCCGTGGCCGCGGAGGATCTCGAAGCCCTGCGGGCGCGCTACGCGATCGCGCCCCGCCGCTTCCCCCTGGACGCCTGAGCGCGCGCGCCTAGCGGCACGCGGCCGAGAACAGGCGCGCGCGCCACAGCAGGGCGC
>JAEWBL010000697.1 GCA_023391175.1 Pseudomonadota bacterium | reverse complement strand
GTGGTATTGATCGCCATGATCAGCCTATTTCTGGGTGCCGAACAGCCCGGCCGGTTTGATCAGGAGGACGATGGCCATGATCACGAAGATAACCGTGTTGGAGGCTTCCGGATAGAAGACCTTGGTCAGGCCCTCGATGACGCCGAGGCCGAAGCCCGTGACGATGGCGCCCATGATCGAGCCCATGCCGCCGATCACCACCACCGCGAACACGACGATGATGAGATTGGAGCCCATGGTGGGGCTCACCTGGTAGGCCGGGGCGGCGAGCACGCCGGCGAGCGCGGCGAGGCCGACGCCGAAGCCGTAGGTGAGCGTGATCATGCGCGGCACGTCGATGCCGAAGGCCTGCACCAGGTCCGGCCGCTCGGTGGCAGCGCGCAGGTAGGAGCCGAGCTTGGTGCGTTCGATCACGAACCAGGTGGCAAGGCACACCACGAGGGACGCCACCACCACGAAGGCGCGGTAGTTGGGCAGGAACATGAAGCCGAGGTTGGTGCCGCCCGGCAGGGGATTGTTGTAGGGCAGGCCCGAGGAGCCGTACTGACGCCGGAACAGGCCCTCGAGGATGAGGGCGAGACCGAAGGTGAGCAGCAGGCCGTAGAGATGATCGAGATGGTACAGCCGTTTGAGCAGCGTCCTCTCGATGACCATGCCGATGATCGCGACGATGATCGGCGAGAGCACCAGCGCCCCCCAGAAGGGGATGCCGGCATAGTTCAGCAGCATCCACGCCCCGAACGCGCCCATCATGTACTGCGCGCCGTGGGTGAAGTTGATGACGTTCAAAAGGCCGAAGATCACCGCGAGCCCGAGGCTCAGCATGGCGTAGAACGCGCCGTTAATCAGGCCCAGCAGCAATTGCCCGAACAGGGCCTGGGGGGGAATGCCGAGAAGCTCGAACATCGAAGACCCGTCTCGTCAGGAGGAAACGGCGGAAACCGCAAGCGACAACCGGAACTGAGGTACCGGACACGAAGGAGGACCGGGCGGGCCCTGAGGACCCGCCCGCTCCGGATGCTGGGTCAGCCCTTCTTGACGAGCGGGCAGTCGCTCTCGGAGAGCGGACGGAACGCCTCGTTGGCGGGGATGGTCGCCTTCAGGGTGTAGTAGTCCCACGGACCCTTGGATTCGGAGGGCTTCTTCACCTCGTAGAGATACATGGGGTGAATGGTGCGCCCATCGACCCGCACCTCGCCCTTGCCGAACAGCGGGTCGTCGGTGGGGATTTCCTTCATCTTGGCCACGACGGCAGCGCCGTCCTTGGCCGACTTCAGGGCCTCCACCGCCTTCAGATAGTGCAGGGTGCCGGCATAGACGCCCGCCTGAACCATGGTCGGACGCTTGCCGCCGTTGGCCGCGGCGAAGGCGTCGGCGAACTTGCGGTTGGCGTCGGTCTGGTCCCAGTACCACGCTTCGGTCAGGGTCAGGCCCTGGGCGGTCTTCAGGCCGAGCGAATGCACGTCGGTGAGGAAGATCAGCAGGCCGGCGAGCTTCTGGCCGCCCTCGACGATGCCGTATTCCGACGCCTGCTTGATGGAGTTGATGGTGTCGCCGCCGGCATTGGCGAGACCGACGATCTTCGCCTTCGACGACTGCGCCTGCAGCAGGAAGGAGGAGAAGTCGGCATTGTTGAGCGGCACCTTCACCGCGCCCACCACCTTGCCGCCATTGTCCACGACCACCTTGGAGGTGTCGCGCTCGAGCGCGTGGCCGAAGGCGTAATCGGCGGTGAGGAAGAACCAGGTGTCGCCGCCGGTCTTCACGATCGCCTTGCCGGTGCCGTTGGCCAGCGCATAGGTGTCGTAAGTCCAGTGGACGGTGTTCGGCGTGCAGGCCTTGCCGGTGAGGTCGGAGGTGGCCGCGCCGGAATTGATGAAGACCTTGTTCTTTTCCTTGGTGACGGTGTTCACCGCCAGTGCCACGCCCGAATTGGGCACGTCTAGGATGACGTCCACGCCGTCCACGTCGTACCACTGGCGGGCGATGGAGGTGCCGACGTCGGCCTTGTTCTGGTGATCGGCGAAGATCACGTCCACCTTGAGGCCCTTGGCGGCGGCACCGAAGTCCTCGACCGCCTTCTTGGCGGCCCACACGGAGCCCTGGCCGCCGAGGTCGGCGTAGAGGCCGGACTGGTCGTTGAGAACGCCGATCTTGACGGGAACCTGGGCCTTGGCGGCGCCAGCGGCAACGACGACGCTGGCGGCGGCCAGCAATACGGCTGCAAGACGCATGATGTGTCCTCCCTCCGGCTGGAACCGGATTTTCTCGCTGTCAGGAACCCGGCGTCACACGCCGAGAAATGCTTCGAGACGAGCCGCGTTTTCCGCGATCTTGTCGTTTTCCACCATGTCCACCACGCGGCCGTGCTCCACCACGTAGTGGCGATCGGCGACGGTGGAGGCGAAGTGGAAATTCTGTTCCACGAGCAGCACCGTGAACCCCTTCTTCTTGAGGTTCCGGATGATCTCGCCGATGTGCTGCACGATCACCGGCGCGAGGCCCTCGGAGGGCTCGTCGAGCAGCAGGAGCTTCGCCCCCGTGCGCAGGATGCGGGCGATGGCCAGCATCTGCTGCTCGCCGCCCGACAGCTTGGTGCCCTGGCTGTTGCGGCGCTCCTCGAGCCGCGGGAACAGCTCGTGAACCTCGTCGACGGTCAGGCCGCCGGGCAGCACCACGGGGGGCAGCAGCAGGTTCTCGCGCACGGAGAGAGAGGAGAAGATGCCCCGCTCTTCCGGGCAGATGGCGATGCCGAGCCGGGCGATCTTGTTGGGCGGCAATCCAACCGTTTCAGTGCCCTGATAGCGGATGGAGCCGGCGCGCTTGCGCAGGAGGCCCATGATGGCGCGCATGGTGGTGGTCTTGCCCGCGCCGTTGCGGCCGAGCAGCGTCACCACCTCGCCCGGATGGACGTCGAAGGTCATGCCGTGCAGCACATGGCTCTCGCCATAATGGCCGTGCAGGTCCTTCACCTCGAGAAGGGGCGTTCCGTTCGCGGCCATCAATGCGCTCCACCGGTGCCCATGTAGGCCTCGATCACCTGCGGGTTCTTCGACACTTCGGAATAGGGCCCCTCGGTGAGGATCTCGCCGCGCGCCAGCACGGTGATCCGGTCCGAAAGGTTGGCCACGACCGAAAGGTTGTGCTCCACCATGAGGATGGTGCGGTTGGCGGAGACGCGCTTGATGAGATCCGCCGTGCGGGCGATGTCCTCGCGGCCCATGCCGGAGGTGGGCTCGTCCAGCAGCAGCATCTCCGGCTCGAGCGCCAGCGTGGTGGCGATCTCCAGCGCGCGCTTGCGGCCGTAAGGCAATTCCACCGCCAGATGCTTCGCGTACTGCGTCAGGTCCACGTCGGCGATCAGCTCCATGGCGCGGTCGTTGAGCGCGTCGAGGCTCTTCTCCGACTGCCAGAAGTGGAATGAGTTGCCGATGGGCCGCTGCAGCGCGATCCGGACGTTCTCGAGCACGGTCAGGTGCGGGAACGTGGCCGAGATCTGGAACGAACGGACCATGCCAAGCCGCGCTACATCCGCTGGCGGCGTGCGCGTGATATCGCGGCCGTTCAGCTTGATGGTGCCGCGCGTCGGCTCCAGGAATTTGGTAATCAGGTTGAAGCACGTGGTCTTACCGGCACCGTTCGGCCCGATGAGGGCGTGAATGGTGTGTCGGCGGATCCTGAGGTCAACGTTCTTGACCGCAGCGAACCCCTTGAATTCCTTCGTAAGACCTGAAGCTTCAACGATGTAGGGCACGTCTGAGACGCTGTCCATGATCGTAAGGCGCCCTCGCTGTTCCCCGGCCGCACATCGCAAGCGACGCGCTCCAGCCGACCTCCGCAACAATTGGCACCTTGGCTGGTGCGCTTGATCTTGGGGCGCAAGCTATCATGCTCCGCCGCGGCTGCGTCAATAGACCGGGGCGCCGACGAATGTCTAGCTCGATCTTACCACTATTGTCTGAGCGCCGTAGCGGCAGGAGGTAATCCACAGCCATACGCGCCCGAGTTGAGTTCAAGTTGTTGCCGGCTTACGGCGCAACTGCATCGATGACCAGTCCGAGACTGGCACCGACGGCATCGCCCACCACCAGCACAGCCTCGCCCGGGGGCAACCGGAAGCGCAGGCTCTTGCGGACGCCCGGACAGGCATGCACCCCGGTGAAGGCGAGCGGCGCCAATGGTTTGCCGTCCACGAACACGTCGAGCCACGCGCCCTCCGACACCGTGACCTGGTAGTCTCCACCGGGCGAAGGGACGGTGAGGTGCGCGAACCCGGCCCAAGCTTCCCGCCCCTGCCGTGTCGGCGGGAACGGAAGGGCGACGGCTGCGCGATCCGACAAGGCCAGCGTCACCGCGCCCTCCAGCGGCAAGGAGAGGCGTCCGCCCGCCTCAACCGTCCGTACCGGTGCCGCGAGGCGGGCGCGCGCGGACGCGAGCGGCCATGCCGCCGTGGCGCAATCCTCCCCGGCCGTCTCCGCCCTCACCGCCATCGGAGCAACGGCAAGCGCGGGCGAGACCAGCACGAGAAAGACCAATAGTCGATGCGCCGACCCCATGCCGGGCCTCCCGATCCTGAAAGCTATATCCAAAAGGGTATATCTTTCCGGTCCAGCGGGCGAGCCCTGGGGCCGATCCTCATCCCCTCGGCGTGCGCGCCTGAGCGTGATATTCCTCGTTCGGGCGCATGTCCGTCGCCGAGGCGATGCGGTTGGACATGTTGAAGAAGCCGACCACGGCGCCGATGTCCCAGATGTCGCGCTCGGAGAAACCGGCCTTGCGCAGCGCCGCCCGGTCCTCCTCCTCAACTTCATGGGGGCGCTCGGTGAGCTTGGCGGCGAAGTCGAGCATGGCCCGGCGGCGCGGATCGAGCCGGGCGGCGCGATAGTTCATCACCATCTGCTCGCCGAGGATGGGATCTCCGGACAGCTGGCGCACCGCGGCGCCGTGCGCCGTCAGGCAGTAATAGCAGCGGTTGATGCTGGACACGACCACCGCGATCATCTCCCGCTCCAGCTTCGAGAGGCCGGAGGGGGCGAGCATCAGGTCATTATACATGCCGGCGAAGGCGTTCAGCTTCGCCATGTCGAGCGCGTAGGCTTGAAGGACATTCGGCACGAAGCCGATCTTCTCCACGCACTTGTCGAAATAGGCCTGATTCTGCGCATCGAGCTCGGCGGGCGGGATGGCGAGGGCAACGGTGGGAAGATCGTCGCGCTTGCGGGCAGGCTCGGCCGGAGAAACGGCCTTGTTCGGGACGGACTTCTTGGCCGAAGACTTCCCGCCGGACGCCGCCGCCTGAGTTTCGGGCCTGCCTTTATTTGCGGCAGTCGCGCTTTTGCCCTTTTCCACGCCCCCTGCTGCCTTCACTTTCAGTGCCATTGGGTCGCCTCGTCATTCCAGCGTCGCCGCTCCGGGCCACAACGTCATGCTCGCCGTGCCTGGGAAACCCGCAGCCGGCGGCCACACAGTGAGGAAAGGCCATGAACGTCATGGGATTTCAAGCCGGTGCGCACGGGCTCCACGACGAGACGGCACTGGCCGCGGTGAAAGCGCTCATCGAACGCGAAGCGCCTCATCTGCCGGCCGGCTTCACCGACACCTTCCTCAACGCCGTGGCGCCGGAAGACCTGGCGCCCCTCCCGGCGGCCTGCATCGTCGTCCTGCTGCGCGAGGCCTGGGCCCATGTGGCCGGCCGCCCCAAGGGCCAGCCGAGCGTGCGGGTGTTCAATCCCGCCCTGCCCGGCCCGGCCATAACCGTCATCGAGGCGGTGAACGATGACATGGCCTTCCTGTTCGATTCGGTCGCGGGCGAACTCGCCGACCGGGGGCTGGTGGTGAAGCTCGCCGCCCACCCCATCCTGCATGTGGAGCGGGACGGCGACGGCGCGGTGCGCGGCCTGGAGAGCGCCGGCCCCCGCGGCCTGTCGGAAGAGAACCGCGAAAGCCTCATCCACATCCATGTGGCGGCCATCGACGAGACAGCCGCTGCGGAGCTGAAGGCCGGGCTGGAGCGGACGCTCGCCGAC
>JAEWBL010000618.1 GCA_023391175.1 Pseudomonadota bacterium | reverse complement strand
CTCTTCCACCGCCACCCGTAATTGCGTATCTTCACCATTGACAATCGTTTCAGGTGAGTTAGCTACTTTGATGTCCGGTTCAAGTTGGGAATTCTCCAGATAACTGCCATCCGGCAACTGATAACCGATGACGGGAATGCCGAATATGAGGGAAGGGTCTTGTAATGTTTCCCATGATACACTGGTCATAGTGCCCGGTACCGGCATGCCTACCAGTTTGCCCAGTTTCTGATGGCTATATACCCACGGAGTACCGTGCGCGTTGGAATAGTTGGCTTCGCATGTCAGCATAATAGAAGGCTTGTTCCAACGGCGGCTGGGCATGTCGCAGGCTTCACGTCCGCGAACCACCTGGGTGAAGTATTTATTGCCGCTGAACAGGACTTCAATGTCTTCGTGCAGGCGTCCGCCGCCATTGAAGCGGGTATCGATAACGATTCCTTCACGGTTATTGTATTTTCCCAGGATGTCGGAGTAGACAGTACGGAAGCTTTCATCACCCATCGATTCGATGTGTACATAACCCAAGCGACCGTTAGACCATTTGTCTACATCTGCCGCACGTTGTTTTACCCAGCGAGTATAGAGCAGATCGCTGAGAGCACCGTTACTGATAGGAACTACGACTTCCTCCCAACGCTCTTTAGTCTGTGGATTATAGAGGGAAACAAGCGTTTTCCTTTTTGCTTTATTATTGAGTAAGGTGTAGTAATCCATTTCGGGAGTGATTTCAGCACCGTCTATTTTTTCGATAACAATGCCGGCTTTTGCTTTCGTATTGGCGTTATCAAAAGGTCCTTTTTCTATAACTTCTGCAATGAGCATACCTTTATCCTGATAGTTCCAGTCGAAAAGAAGTCCCAGACTGGCGGTCGGTTCACTTTGCTTACTGGGATAGAAGCGTCCTCCGGTATGCGATACGTTCAGTTCGCCCAACCATTCGCTCAATAGCTCGGCAAAATCATAATTATTATTGATGTGTGGCAGGAACTTACGATAGGCGGCTGTCATGGCATCCCAGTCTACACCGTGCATACCGGTATTATAGAAACGTTTTTGTTGCTGCTTGTAAACGTGGTTGAACATGTACTCACGTTCGGCGGCTAAATCCATTTTCAAATTGGCGCGGTAGGTAATCGGTTTTAGTTCGTTAGAAGCCATATCCATCTTCTGCATGGCTTTACCACCCAGTAAGAAAAGGTTTTTGCCTTCTTTATCCATTTCCATAGTAGCCCATCCGGCATCCATTTTATGGAGTAGTTTCGTTTCTTTCTTGCGAAGCTCCATTTTCCATAAGTCGAATCCGCCTTCAAAAGAGGCGAGGTAATAGAGGGTTTCACCGTCTTTGGAAATAATGGTGCTGCCCATATTCGAAGAATTAGGCGTTAAGCGTACAACGCGGTCTTCTATATTCTTCAGCTCTACGATAATGTCTTTTACTTCAATCTTTTTATCATCGGCTTTCTCTTTTGAAGAGCTTTTCTTCTCTTTTCCCTGAGGTTTGTTTTTCTCTTGAGTTTTCTTCTGTTCGTCTTCCAGTTCTTTGCGCAATTCGTAATCTTCCTTGCTCAGGCAATACTTGTCATAAGCATCCTGGTTGAGGAAAACCAACATGGCGTCGTCCTGTGAACCCCAGGAAGCATGAGCGCGCATGCCATAACGCTCAGTTGTGAAGAGAATAGCGTTACCGTCGAGCACGAAACGGGGAGAACCGCTCATATATCCGCTATTGGTAAGGTTGATAATCTTGTTATTGCCTTGTGCGCTTACCAAGCCTATATCGGAGTATGGATCGTGCCTGTTGCCGATAAACTCCAGCGTAAACCATTTACTGTCCGGTGACCAGGCATAAGCAAATTCGCCATCTGTACTGTACCAGGTGGAGCCGTCGGTAATCTGGCGTACTTTTTTCGTTTCAAGATTGAGTACCATCAAGCGGATGCGGTCTTCTATGAAAGCCAGTTCCTTGCCATCGGGCGAGAACTGTGGATAGGCGCGTTCTACAGTAGCAGAGGGCAATAATACCTCTTCTTTTATAAGGGTTGCGTTCGGGAAGTTCGGATCTTCTTTCCTGACTATCTTGGCAAGATAAAGTTGCCAGTTACCGTCACGTTCGCTGGCATAAGCCAATGTACGGTTGTCCGGTGCAAAAGAAAGTCCTGCTTCGGAAGCTGCTGTCCGGGTAATCTGTTTGGTGGTGCCGTAGTCCGCCGAAGTAACGAATACTTCACCACGGATAATAAATGCTACTTGTTTTCCATCCGGAGAAACGGTAGCTGACGTTGCGTCACTTGAATATTCCAGATTGGCAACTTGAGGCTGGTCGTCACGGATAAGGTCTATTGACACCTTTTGCGGATTTGAACCAATCTGCTGAGTATATATCTCACCGTCGTATCCGTAACAGATCGTTCCGTTATTACTCATGGATAAGAATCGTACGGGATGTGTCTTGAAGCTTGTTATCTCTTTCACCGATTGTGGCTGTGCGAGTGGGAATGAATATACATTAAACGAACCGCCGTTCCGTTCGCTTAGGAAGAATAGCGTCTTTCCGTCCGGTGACAAAACGGGGTTTCGGTCTTCACCCTCACGTTGGGTGAGGTTGGTGTGCTTACTTGTACGGGTGTCGTACATCCAAATGTCACGGGTTATGGATGAGGTGTGGTGTTTCCGCCACTGGTCCTCAAAGCCTTTTTGGTCTTGGTAGAAGAAATGATTACCCGATTTATCGAAACAGACAGCTTCGGTAGGTGTACCCAGCACTTGCTCTGTACGACCTCCTGTTGAGGCAACCTTGTAGAGTTCGGTCATGGCAGACCGGGGGAAAAGCGCACTGCTTGCAGGGTCTTGAATAGCTGCTGAGAAGAGGATGTATTTACCGTCCGGCGTAAATGCAGACGGAGTCTCTCCTGCCGAGTTGGTAGTCAGACGTTGAGCTGTTCCACCGTTGACAGACATTACGAACACATCGAAGTTACCGTATCTGTCGCTGGCAAATGCTATCTGCTTGCCGTCCGGTGACCAAACAGGGGTGGATTCATAGG
>JAEWBL010000614.1 GCA_023391175.1 Pseudomonadota bacterium | reverse complement strand
ACGACAGCCGCGCGACAGACTCTCAGGACACGGCAACCGGCCCCGGGCCGGGCGCGCCGGTGGTGAGGCGCTCTTCCGCGGTGAGGACGATCGGCGTGGTCGCGCTGGCGACGCTGGCGGGCGCCGTGGCCGGCGCGCTCGCCCTATACGGGATGAACCGCCTTCCCGGCAATGCGCCGCAGGGCCAGAGCGTGGCCAACGTGCCCGCCGCCGCCCCTTCGGTCGCCGCCGCCGATCCCGCCTGCACCGGAACCGTGGAGCGGGTGCGGGCCTTCGCGCCCCTCGCCAAGGGCGAGCTTGCCGCCCTCGCGCTGGCGAGCGAGCCGCGCCGCCTGCCGCCCCTCACCTTCACCGACGCCGCGGGCAAGCCGGTGACGCTGGCCGATTTCAAGGGCCGGGTGGTGCTGCTCAACCTCTGGGCCACCTGGTGCGTGCCCTGCCGCAAGGAGATGCCGGCCCTCGACCATCTGGAGAAGCGGCTCGGTGGGCCGGATTTCGCCGTGGTGGCGGTGAATCTCGATACCCGCGATCCGGACAAGCCGCGCGCCTTCCTTTCGGAAATCGGCGTCAACAGCCTCGCCTTCTATGCCGATCCGGCGACCAAGACCTTTCAGGCCCTGCGCGGCGTGGGGCGCGGCTTCGGCCTGCCCACCACCCTCCTTGTCGATCGGGACGGCTGCGAGATGGCGTATCTGGCAGGCCCGGCCGAATGGGGCGGTGCCGATGCGGAAGCGCTGGTGAAGGCCGCCATCGGCGCCGGCCGGGCGGATGCCGGAACCGCCCGCTGAGCTGAGGCTTGGGGCAGGGGAACCTGACCCAGCGGCGGTAGCCACTTCCCAAAGTGCAAAAATATCGCCCCGCTTAAAGCTCTTGCAACCTTCGGGCGGCAGACTGCTCTGCAACCAGGGGGACGGGGAATCGGGGCGCAGCCGGGGCGGCGGCGAAGCGCTACCGTTTACCTTTCTTTCACTCCTTTTTCATTTGCGCGAAATGAGCTGGTATATCTTGCTCTTGACAGCACGCTTGCGCGCGTTCATTCGAAATCGAATCACCGGTGGCGACCATTGAAAATACTATCGATTTTCGGAACGCGCCCTGAGGCGATCAAGATGGCGCCGGTGGTGCGGGCGCTGGGCCGGGAGCCGACCATCCAGTCGCTCGTCTGCGTCACGGGTCAGCACCGGGAGATGCTGGACCAGGTTCTCCGCCTCTTCGACCTCACGCCCGACTTCGATCTGGGCCTGATGGCCCACAATCAGGGATTGAACCGCCTTGCCGGCGGCGCCCTCGCCGCCCTCGACAGCGTGCTGGAGGACGTGAAGCCGGATCGCGTGCTGGTCCATGGCGACACCACCACCGCCATGGCAGCAGCGCTCGCCGCCTTCCATCGCCGCATTCCGGTGGGGCATGTGGAAGCGGGCCTGCGCACCTATCATCTCGGCCAGCCCTTCCCGGAGGAGATGAACCGCCGCATCGCCGATCTGTGCTGCGATCTCCTGTTCGCGCCCACCCCCGGCTCGCGCGACAATCTTCTGTCGGAGCAGCTCGAAGGGCAGGTCTTCGTCACCGGCAACACCGTGATTGACGCGCTCCAGGCCGTGCAGCGTCGCCTCGACGCCGATCCGGACCTGCGTGCGACCATCGACGCCGAACTCCCGCAGCTCGATCCGCGCCTGCCCATCCTTCTGGTCACCGGCCACCGGCGCGAGAATTTCGGCGACGGATTCCGCAACATCTGCGAGGCGCTGGACGAGATCGCCGACCGCGGCGACGTGGAGATCGTCTATCCGGTCCACCTCAATCCCAACGTCAAGGGACCGGTGACGGCCGCGCTCGCCGGCCGGCCCAACGTGCATCTCGTGCCGCCGCTCGACTATCTGCCGTTCCAGCGGCTGATGCAGCGCTCGCACCTCGTGCTCACGGATTCCGGCGGCGTGCAGGAAGAGGCGCCCGCGCTGGGCAAGCCCGTCCTCGTCATGCGCGAGGTGACGGAGCGGCCGGAGGCGGTCCACGCCGGAACGGTCCAGCTCGTGGGCACGGGCCGCACCGCCATCGTCAACGCGGTATCCCGCCTTCTCGACGACCCGGCGGCCTATGCGGCCTATGCCGGACGCATCAACCCCTACGGCGACGGGCAGGCCTGCCGCCGGATCGTGGACTGCATCTGCGGGCGGCCGGTGCAGGAATTCTCCCCCCTCCAATCCCCGCCTGCCGCGTCCGCTCCTCGGCGTCCCGCCGGCCTCGACGCCCTGCTCGTGAGAGACTGACATGCGACACGTTTCCACCTCCATCGCCCGTGGCGGGGCCGCCCGTGGCCTTCGCGCCCGGCGCTTCTCGACCCTGGCCGCTGCGCTCGTCCTGCCGGTGAGCCTGCTTTCGGCCTGGCCGGCTGCCGCGCAGTCGCGCAGCCCGGCGCCGCCGCTGGTTGCGCAGGTCCCTGTCGCGCAGGCCCCCGTCGCGCCGCAGCCGGTCTACGTGGCGCCGGCCTATGTGCCGCCGGTGGACCCGATCCTCTCGGCCATCCAGGAGCGGGCGGCGGACACCCGCGTCACGCGGTCCTTCGCCCTCGGCGACCTCGGCATCGAGGGCCCGGTGGTGCTGCAGGGCATGGATGCGCGGCGCGACATCTACCTGCCGGTGCCGGCCGGCGTGCCGCTGGAGAATGCCAGCATCGCCGTCGAAGGCGAGTATCTGCGCGGCGACGGCGGGCGCACCACGATGGTGTTCTCGGTGGACGGCACGCCCGTGTTTTCGCGGCGCCTGGAAGGCGACAACGGCGGCGCCAGCGCCACGATCGCCGTGGACGAGCGCCCCCGCGATACGGGCTTCGTGCGTTTCGGCACCGCCTGGTCGTCGGTGATCGGCGAGGCGCTCTGCGCCGATGAGCGCGGCATCGGGAACGTGCTGAAGCTGCGCCCGAGCACCCGCTTCACCTACAGCTATGACGCCGGACAGGTGCGCAATCTCGCCACCGCCTGGAGCGGCATGCCCGGCTCGGGCTCGCTGCTGGTGGCCGGTGGCACCCTCTCCAGGGACACCTACGACACCGCCTGGCGGCTCGGCCTCGCCCTCGAGACCGCGGGCAAGCGCCTCGTGGTGAAGACGCTGCCGTCCATCGGCGACGAGGTGGACCTCTCCAATCTGGACGTGCCGGCCTCGCTGCGCGCCGTCGCGCCCTTCTCCAGCTTCGTCGGCGTCAAGAGCTACCGCATCCGCGATGCCTCCGAACTCGGCGCGCTGCTGGTCCTGCCCGGCTCGCCGCTCGGTGCCGACGTGGCCGTGGCGGACGTCGCCCTGCTGTCCGGCATCCGCGGCGCGCTCGACGCCCTCGGTGCCCGGCTCGGCACCGCCTCTGCCGCCTTCACCGAATGGCGCGCCCGGGCGGCGAGCCTCGGGTCGGCCAGCATCGCTCCCGACGAGGTGAGCCTGCAATTCCTCGCCGGGCGTCCGGTGATCGCGGTCGGCGGCGCTGCCGGCGGCAAGGCCACCCAGCTGTTCGACAGCTTCTGGCGCTCCTCGCTGACCTCCGGCACGGTGATGATCCGCGCCGTGGACGTGGGACCGGAGAAGCCCTCCTCCGTGCCGCTGTCCAGCCTCGGCCCGACCGACGGCAATCTCGACGTGCTCGCCCGCGGCGACTGGGTGGTGACGTTCGACCTCGCCGCCGCCACCGGCGGCCGGAGCCTGCCGAGCCGGCTGAACCTCGATGTTGCCGCCGCTCCCGGCGCCTCGACCTCCGAGCCCGTGGTCGCGGTATTCCTCAACGACGTGCTGCTGGCCGCCAAGCGCCTCGACGCCACCGGCCATCCCGAGCGCGTCTCGGCCGCCGTCCCGCCCTACGCACTGGCGGCCCGCAACGTCCTGCGCGTGACCTTCCAGCGCCAGCCGGTGAGCGACCGCTGCCGCGAGACGCCCCAGGCCTTCCCGGTCTCCGTCCTGCCCACCAGCCATTTCGAGCTGGGTGGCGCGGCACCGGGCGGCGACTTCCTGGGCGTGATCTCGGCCATGGCCTCGGGCGGCAAGCTGCTGGTGCCGGACAGCTAC
>JAEWBL010000575.1 GCA_023391175.1 Pseudomonadota bacterium | reverse complement strand
ACACACACGTGGCTCAAAACAGGCCATAAGACCTTCGGCCCGTTCCAGATTGGCAGGGAATTCTCGCATGGCTTCCAATCCGCTCATCAAGCAGCTCCCGTTCCTGCGCCGCTACACGCGCGCCCTGATGGGATCGCAGGCGGCCGGCGACCTCCTGGTTCAGAACACGCTCCAGGCGATTCTCGACGGCAAGGTCGCGGTTGATCCGGCGGTCTCGCCGCGCGTCGCGCTCTACAAGGCGTTCCACGAGACGTGGAACCGCCAGTCCTCCGGCGGTCAGGTGCCCTCGCGCGCCGATGCCCGGCTCCAGGCCATGGACCCCGGCTCGCGCGTGGCGCTGCTGCTCACCGCCATGGAGGGCTTCTCCTTCGCCGAGGCGTCGACCATTCTCGGCACCACCCTCTCCGACGTGGAGGCCCAGGTGGTGGCAGCCCAGCGCGAGATCGACCGCCAGCTCGCCACCCGCGTCCTCATCATCGAGGACGAATGGGTGATCGCCCTCGACCTGAAGACCCTCGTGACCGAGCTGGGGCATGAGGTGATCGGCGTCGCCCCCACCCATTCCAAGGCGGTGGAGCTGGCGCAGGGCGGCAATTTCGGCCTCGTGCTGGCCGACATCCAGCTTGCCGACGGCTCGTCGGGCATCGAGGCGGTGACGGAAATCCTCGGCAGCTTCAACGTGCCGGTCATCTTCATCACCGCCTTCCCCGACCGCCTGCTGACCGGCGAGCGGCCGGAGCCCACCTATCTCATCACCAAGCCGTTCCTCACCGAGACGGTGAAGGCGACGGTGGCGCAGGCCCTGTTCTTCCACGAGGCCCGCGCCGAGCCCGAAGCCGCGCGCAGCGCCTGAAGCAGCCGCGCGCAGCGCTTGAAGCAAGCCGCGCGCAGCGCCTGAAAAGCTCCGCGCGCAGCGCCTGGACACCTCTTTGCGGAAATCGCGCGGACTACGAACTTTCCCGGGCACGCAATTGCCGTGTCGGTCGTTACACTCCCGAGCGGACCCGGAGCGAGCCCCGATCGGCGGCTGCTCCCACCGCGCGTGACAAACCCTGCCGGAGACAACCATGGTCGACAAGCCGCAGATCGTGACCGCCCCCGCCGCCTCCGCCTCGGGCTCCGCCGCCGAGGCCAACCTCAAGGACGTGAAGTCCGACCTCGACCAGCTCAGGGCCGATTTCACCAAGCTGCTGGAAACCCTCGGCAAGACCGCCAAGCACTCCGTGAGGGGCGCCAAGGGCGAGGCCGAGAGCGCCGCCGGCGAGATGGGCGACTGGGCCGAGGACCAGGTCGTCAGCCTGCGCGAGAGCATTCGCGAGCAGCCCATCAAGGCCTGCGCCATCGCCGCGGGCGTGGGCGTCATCCTCGGCCAGATCCTGCTGCGCCGCTGAGCGGCGCCCATCGCGCGGCGCCTCAGGTGCCATCTTAAAAACGGCCGGCGGGATCTTCCCGCCGGCCGTTTTCGTTCGCGGGAGCGGTCCTAGTCCTTCGGCCGGAAGCCGAGCCGCTCCAGCGCCGCCACCAGCGTCGCCCCGTCATAGGGCTTGGAGATGACCCCCACGTCCGGGCGGCCGCCGAACAACTGGGACAGATCCTGCGTGGCATAGCCGGTGGCGATGATGACCGGCAGTTCGGGCGCGATCTCGCCCAGCCGGCGCACCACCTCGTCGCCGCGCATGTCCGGCAGGCCGATGTCCACGATGGCCAGAACCAGCGCGTCGCGGCCGATGTCCTCCTTGGCGGTGCGGGCATGCGACAGCGCCGCCTCGCCGTGGGAGGCGATGGTGACCTTGAAGCCCTGGTCCTCCAGGATCTGGCTCGCCACCATGGCGACGAAGGGTTCGTCCTCCACCAGGAGGACGGCCCCCCTGAGGGCGGGTTCGTCCAGCATTCCATTCACTTTCGCCACCAGTTCCGACTGGCTGTAGGGCTTGGTCAGGAGCTTCATGCCCGGATCGAGCCGTCCCTGATGCACCACCGCGTTGCGGGCATAAGCGGTGGTGAACAGCACCCGCGTCCGCGGCGCCCGCCGTTTTACCTCGTCGGCGAGGCCCCGTCCGTCCATCCCGTCGCCGAGGCGCACGTCGGTGAAGAGCAGGTCGGGGCGGCTGCCGCGTGACAGGGCGTCGAGGGCGGCGGAGGCATCGGCGGCCTCGATCACCGTATGGCCGGCCTCCCGCAGGGTGGCCGCACCCATGGCCCGGAGCTGGTCGTCGTCCTCCACCATCAGCACCATGGCCGGCGCGGCGCGGGGCTCGCCCTCGGCGCGCGCTGGGGCGGGTTCGGGCAGGCCGGCCGTCTCCTCCAGCCGCGGCAGGTAGACCTTCACCGTCGTGCCCTCGCCCCGCTCGGAATAGATCATCACGTGGCCGCCGGACTGCTTCACGAAGCCGTAGACCTGGCTGAGGCCGAGCCCGGTGCCGTCCTTGGGTCCCTTGGTGGTGAAGAACGGCTCAAAGGCGCGCGCCCGCACGTCGTCCGACATGCCCATGCCGGTGTCGCTGACGAAGATCGCCACATACTGCCCAGGCTCCAGATCCTCGTGCTCGGCGCAATAGGCCTCGTCCAGATAGGCGTTGGCGGTCTCGATGGTGAGCTTGCCGCCCTCGACCATGGCGTCGCGGGCGTTCACCGCGAGGTTGAGGATGGCGTTCTCCAGCTGGTTGTGGTCGACCTCCGTGCGCCACAGGCCGCCGGCCAGCACGGTTTCCACCATCACCCGCTCGCCCAGGGCGCTGCGCAGCATGTGGGACATGCCGGTAACGAGGCGGTTGGCGTCGGTCGGGCGGGGATCGAGCGGCTGGCGGCGGGAGAAGGCGAGCAGGCGCTGGGTGAGGATGGCGGCCCTGAGCGCCCCCTGCCGGCCGTAGTCGAGGAAGCGGCGGATCTCCTCGGTCTTGATCTCCTGGGTACGGGTGTCCTTGGGGTCGGCGGGCACCCGGCGCTCGGCGGCCTCGATGTTGCCGATGATGATGGTGAGCAAATTGTTGAAATCGTGCGCGATGCCGCCGGTGAGCTGGCCCACCGCCTCCATCTTCTGCGCCTGCCGCAGCTGGGATTCGGCCCGCAGCCGCTCCTCCATCTCCTGCTTGAGCAGCGTGTTGGCCTCGGCGAGCTGAACGGTGCGGGCGGCGGCGAGGCGTTCGAGGTCCTCGTTGGTGCGCGACAGCGCCTCGCGGGCGGCGACGATCTCCGAGATGTCGGTGCAGCTGCCGTACCAGCGATCGACGCGGCCGTCCTCGTCGCGCACCGGCACGGCGCGGCAGAGGAACCAGCGATAGCTGCCGTCCTTGGCGCGGAACCGGCATTCGCGCGAGAAGGGATTGCCGCTGGCGAGGCTCCCCTTCCATGCCTCCATCACGCCGCCCTTCTCCTCCGGATGGAGGAAGGCGTGCCATTCCACCACCTCGCCGGGCGGGGGCTCGACGCCGGTGTAGTCGGTCCAGCGGCGGTTGTAATAGTCGCCGGTGCCGGTCGGGGAGGAGGTCCACACCATCTTCGGCAGCGCCTCGGCCAGCAGGCGATAGCGCTGCTCGCTGGCGGCGATGGCCTTCTCGGCGCGTTTGCGCTCGGTGATCTCCACCACGATCATGCCCACGAGATTGATGACCTGGCCCGTGCGCACCGGAAAATAGCTGACGAGGAAATGCCGCCAGATGCCCGGGGCGGCGGGCGTCGCGCCTTCCAGCTCCACGTCGGCGATGACCTCGCCGGTGGCGAGTACGCGCTCCAGCGCGGGCGTCACGGCGGGTGCGAGCTGGGGCAGCATGTCGGTGAGGGAGCGGCCGGCGTGCTCGCGGGCGGGGATGCCGTCGATCCGCGCCAGCATCTCGTTGACCCGGATGAAGCGCTGCTGCGCGTCGAAGAAGGCGAAGCCTACGGGGGCGTGCGCCAGCAGGGCCTCCAGCGTCGCCACCACGGCGGTCTGCTCGGTCGCCGCCGAAAGCAGGGCGGCATGGGCGGAATCGAGCCGCCGCAGGATGGTGCGGATCAGCCCCGCA
>JAEWBL010000504.1 GCA_023391175.1 Pseudomonadota bacterium | reverse complement strand
ACCGCCGGGCCTTCCTCGGCACCATGGCGCTTGCAGGCGCCGCGCCGATCGCGGCCACCTCGGCCCATGCCGCCGTGCAGTCGCTCCAGCTCGCCGACATCAAGAAGGAAGCGGACACGGCCTGCGTCTATCACGTGGACTATGGAGACCATGCCCGGTTCGCGCAGACGCTGAACAACATCAACAACCACTACGCCTCCTACGGCGCGGACCCCTTCGCGTTGCAGATCGTGATGGTGGCCCACGCGGGCGGCATCAAATTCTTCCTCGACAATCTCAACGGCACCATGTGGGAGAAGGAGACGCTCGATCCCACGCTCAATGAGAAGATCGCCGCCCTCGCCAAGAACGGGCTGAAGGTCTACCTGTGCGCCTACACCTTCGAGCGCAACCATGTGCCCAAGGAGAAGGCGCGCGATGAGGCCTTCATCGCCTTCGTGCCCTCCGGCATCGCCACGGCGGGCGCATTGCAGGGCAAGGGGTTCGGCTACCTCAAGGTCGGCTGACGGCATGAGCCGCGCGGGCGTCTCGCGGCGGGCGCTGCTGGGCGGTTCGGCGCTGGCGGCGGCGATGCTCTGCGCGCCGTACGTCGCGGCGCAGGCGAAGCCGCGCGTGGTGATCGTGGGCGGCGGCGCGGGCGGGGCGAATGCCGCCCGGGCGTTGCTGCGCGATGGCCGGGTGGAGGTGGCGCTGGTGGAGCCGGAGCCGCGCTACGTGGCGGTGTTCCATTCCAACCTCTGGCTCGGCGGCTTCATCGATTTCACCGCGCTGGAATTCAGTTACGACGGCATCGCGCGGGCCGGCGTGCGCGTCGTGCCGCAACGGGCGGAGGCCATCGACCGGGAACGGCGGGAGGTGCGGCTCGCCGATGGCGGGCGCCTTGCCTACGACCGCCTCATCCTCTCCCCCGGCATCGATCTCGATTATGAGAGCGTGCCCGGCTGGAGCCGCGCGGCCGAAACGGCCATGCCCCACGCCTGGAAGGGCGGCGCGCAGCTCCGCATCCTCAAGGAGCGGCTGGATCGGGTGCCGGACGGCGGCCTGATCGTCATCATCACGCCGCCCAACCCCTTCCGCTGCCCCCCGGCGCCCTATGAGCGCGCCTCCATGATGGCGCATCGGCTGAAAAGCACGGGGCGTGGCGGGGCGCGCATCGTGATCGTCGACCCGAAGCCGAAATTCTCCATGCAGGGCCTCTTTCAGGAGGGCTGGGAGGGCCACTATCCCGGCATGGTGGAATGGATGGCACCGGATATTTCCGACGGCCTCGTTTCGGTTGACCCGGCCACCGGCACCGTCGTCACCGGCTTCGAGACCTATCGCGATGCGGCGCTGGTGAACGTGATCCCGGCGCAGAAGGCCGGCGCCATTGCCCGGCAGGCGGGGCTCGCCGACGCCTCGGGCTGGTGCCCGGTGGACGCGGCCTCCATGGCTTCCGCGATGGACCCGGCCGTCTTCGTCATCGGCGATGCGGCCATCGGCGGCGATATTCCGAAATCCGCCTTCGCCGCAGGAAGCCAGGCGCAGGTCGCGGCGCGCGCGCTGCTCGCCGGCCTGTTCGGCGAGGTGGCTCCTGAGGCCAGCTATGCCAGCACCTGCTGGAGCCTCATCACGGCCGACGACGCGGTGAAGGTGAGCGGGCTCTACCGGCCGCAGGACGGCCGCATCCGTGAGGTGGAGGGCACCGTCTCAGGCGCCGGCGAGCCGGCGGCCCTGCGCCGCCGCCAGCGTGAGGAGAATGCCGACTGGTATCGCGCCATGGTCGCCGGCATGTTCGGCTGAGCCGGCCTATTCGTAGAGATAGCCCACCGGGCTGCCGGCGAGGCGGTCCGAGCGCAAATCGGCGCGGGTGATGATCTGGCCGGCGAGGGCGTCGATCTCGTCCCGCTGGCCGGGCGTCCACATCTTCAGCGCATCGAAGCCGTTGAGGAGGCCGAGGCGCAGGATCTGCGTGTCCTCGCCGATCTCCGCAAGCCGGATGGCGCCCGCGCCGGCGGTCACCGTGTCGCCGGTGGCCAGCTCGATCATCTTGCCCGCACCATCCGCGAAACCGGCGGTGCCTCGGATGATGCGGTAGACGACGACTTCGCCCTTCGCCAGCCCCTCCGCATCGGCCGCCGCCGCCGACTTGGGCAGCACCGCGCCGCCGCGCGGGTCGGTGGCGATGATGTGGCCGGTGACGAGATCGCCGCTCGGCGCCTCGATGCCGAGGTCGCGCACATGCACCGGCAGGGGCGAAGACACCGCCCCCAGCGCATCGGCCGGGTAGGGACGGAACAGGGCGTCGAGCGCAAGCGGGTCCTGGACCCAGAAGCCGGCGCCCTTTGGCCGGTTGTGCAGCGGGTGTTTCCACGCGGTACGGGGCGTCTCGTCCTCGCGGATCTTGTCCGGGCCGACCACGGTGGGGTTCGGGAAGGTGGAGGGATCGGTGATGAAGGCTTCCAGGAACTTGCCGGAATAGCCCATGTAGAGCGGGTCCGGCACCACGGTCTGCGGCGTCTTCAAATTCTCTTCCGTCGAGAGGCCCGACCATGTGTAGAAGAGCTGGCGGTGCACGATGGCGCTTTGCAGCATCGCCGCACCCGGCCCCACGTAATGGACCTTGCCGTCATAGTCGAAGGTGAACATGCCGGAGGTGACGAGCACCAGCTGGAAGCCGCCGGGCGGCAAATGCAGGTGGAAGTCGGTGGGCCCCGTGTCTTCCCGATAGATGGGCAGGTTGGTTGCGACTTCCTGCAGCAGGAAGGCGCCGTTATTGGCATGGAGGCCTTCCAGCGCGCGATGATAGAGCGCCTGCGGCCGGTACACCGGATCGTAGCTGATGTCCTTGTAGCGATCGATGGCGATGAAGGCGTCGCGATTGAGCGTGATGCGCGCGCCGTCCGGTCGCATGAGGCCAGGCCATTTGAAGTCACCGATGGACTGCAGACCCATGGCAATCTCCCGTGATGTCCAAGGCTATATTCTGTCGATGGTGCGCGACGTCAATCGAATAGTTGAGGATCGACGGGAGTGGCGGGTTATGGGCCGAAAAGTCTCCCCATCCTGCGTATTATTTGTACTTTTGCTGATGTTTTGACTTGCTGCTGCCCAAGCTGAATGCAGGCCCTCCCGACCCCTCGCCGCGCCGGCCCCGCGCCGAGGGGTGCTGTGAGCCGCGC
>JAEWBL010000474.1 GCA_023391175.1 Pseudomonadota bacterium | reverse complement strand
ACCCGGGACGCCGTGCTGCAGGAGATGGCGGATGCCCAGAAGAAGCTGCTCGCGACCGTCTGGGCCAAGCGCGCACCGGACCTGCCGCTCAAGAGCCCGCAGGAACTCGTGACCCTCGCCTCCATCGTCGAGAAGGAGACCGGGCAGGCCGACGAGCGACCCAAGGTCGCCGCCGTGTTCGTCAATCGCCTCACGAAGAAGATGCGGCTCCAGTCCGATCCGACCATCATCTATGGCATCGTAGGCGGCAGGGGCTCGCTCGGCCGGCCCATCAGCCGCACCGACATTGCCACCGCGACGGCCTACAATACCTATGCCATCGACGGCCTGCCGCCCGGCCCCATCTGCAATCCGGGCAAGGACGCGCTGATGGCGGCCGCCAACCCGCCGAAGACGAAGGATCTGTTCTTCGTCGCCGATGGCACCGGCGGTCACGCCTTCGCCGAGACCCTGGCGGATCACAACAAGAATGTCAGCCGCTGGCGGGCGATCGAGCAGGGCGCAGCCCCGGCCCAGGGCGGGCAGTCGCCCGCAGGGCCGCCCACCACACCTCCGGCCGCCCCCGGCCGCTGACCGACACGGAGACGGCGATGGCCGCGGGACCGATCATCAAGCGCGCAGCGGTCTCGGCCGGAAAGGTGGAGCCGAGGACGCCGCTCGCCAGCATGACCGGCTTCGCCCGCGTCTCGGGCTCGCACGGGCCGTGGCGCTTCGGCTGGGAAGTGCGTTCCGTGAACGGCAAGGGCCTCGACCTGCGGCTCCGCCTGCCGCCCGGCTTCGAGGCGATGGAATCGGACGTCCGCAGCCGCACCGGGCAGGTGCTCTCCCGCGGCTCCGTTTCCGCCAATCTCACCGCCACCCGCGAGGGCGAAGCCTCCACCGTCCGCGTCAACCAGGGTGCGCTGGAAGCGCTTTACCGTGCCATGGCCGAGAGCGCGCGTCGCCTCGGCGCTGCCGCTCCCACCCTTGATTCGCTCCTCGCCGTGAAGGGCATGGTGGAGATCACCGAGGCCGAGGACAGCGAGGAGGAGCGCCGCGCCCTGATGGCTGCCGTGCTCGAAGCGTTCGACCGGGCGCTGGCCGATCTCGGGACCATGCGCGAGCGGGAGGGCAGCGCCCTCAATTCCATCCTGACCGAGCGCCTTGATTCGATCACCGGCCTTGTGTCCCGCGCCGAGCGCCTGCCCGAGCGGTCGGTCGAGGCGGTCAAGGGCCGCATCGCAGATCAGGTCCGGGTGCTGATGGACGCCGCCTCGCTGGATCCGGATCGTCTCCACCAGGAGGCCATTCTCGCCGTCACCAAGGCCGATGTGCGCGAGGAACTCGACCGCCTCGTCGCCCACATCGCCGCCGCGCGCGACCTGATGGCGGCCGGCGGCCCGGTGGGGCGGCGGCTGGATTTCCTCGCCCAGGAGTTCAACCGCGAGGCGAACACCCTGTGCTCAAAGTCCAATTCCGTGGCTCTCACGCAGATCGGGCTTGACCTCAAGCTGCTCGTGGATCAGTTCCGCGAGCAAATCCAGAACCTCGAGTGAAGTCCGCCGCGATGCCCAATTCCGCCTCTTCCTCCGTATCGCCGCACTTCGCCCTGCCGGGCTGGAAGCCGGGGGCAGGGGTGCTGGCGCGCCGCGGACTGATGCTGGTGCTCTCCTCCCCGTCGGGGGCCGGCAAGACCACGCTTTCCCGCCTGCTGCTCAAGAGCGACGACCGCATCACCATGTCGGTCTCGGTGACGACCCGCGCGCCGCGGCCGGGCGAGGAGCACGGCAGGGACTACTTCTTCGTCGATCGCGACACCTTCCACCGCATGCGCGACGAAGGCGAACTGCTGGAGCACGCCACGGTCTTCGAGAATCTCTACGGCACCCCGCGCGGCGCCGTGGAGCAGGCGCTCTCGGCCGGGCGGGACGTGCTGTTCGACATCGACTGGCAGGGCACCCAGCAACTCGGCGAGAGCGCCCAGCAGGATCTGGTGAAGGTCTTCATCCTGCCGCCGTCGGCGGCCGACCTGGAGCAGCGGCTGAGGTCGCGGGCGCAGGATTCGGAGGAGGTCGTGCATCAGCGCATGGCCAAGGCCTCGGACGAGATCAGCCATTACACCGAATACGACTACATCATCATCAATCACGACGTGGAAGACAGCCTCGCCAAGCTCACCGCCATCCTTCAGGCGGAGCGGCTGAAGCGGCGGCGGCTCACCGGGCTTTCGAGCTTCGTAAAGGGCCTGCGCGACAACCTCTGAGGGACGCTCTGGAGACGGGCAGAGGGCGGCGCCTACTTCTGCACCGCCACCACCTTGCCCTTGTCCACCGCCAGGGCGAGGTTGCCGGCCTTGAGGGCGAGGGCGTGAACCCCGAACAGCTCGCGTCGCCAGCCCTTCAGCGCAGGCACGTCGGCCTCGTCGCTCACCGCGATCCGCTCCAGGTCCTCGGTCGTCGCGATGACCTTGGCGGCCACGGCGTTCTGCTCCGCCGTCATGCGCAGCAGCACCTTCAGCAGCTCGACCGTAGCACTGGCGCCGTTGGGCAGGGGCTTGTCCCGCTCGATGCGGGGCAGGGTCTTGGGGTCGCGGGCGACGCCGCGCTTCACCGCCTCCAGCACCGCCTCGCCGTAGCGCGAACGCTCGAAGCCCTTGGGCAGGGACCGCAGCTCCGCCAGCTTCTCGGGGGTTTGCGGCTGCTGCACGGCGATCTCGCCGATAACCTCGTCCTTGATGACGCGACCGCGCGGCAGGTCGCGGGTCTGGGCCTCCCGCTCGCGCCAGGCGGCGACTTCCACCAGCACCGCCAGTTCGCGCGGCTTGCGCACGCGCGACTTGAGCCGCTCCCAGGCCTGCTCGGGATGCTGTTCATAGGTGGCGGGGGAGGTGAGGACGTGCATCTCCTCGCCCACCCATTCGCCGCGGCCGCGGGCGTCGAGGTCGGCGGTCAGCTTGATGTAGATGTCCCGCAGATGCGTGACGTCGGCGATGGCGTAGGTGATCTGGGCCTGGCTCAGCGGCCGGCGCGACCAGTCGGTGAAGCGCGAGGACTTGTCGAGGCTGTGGCCGACGGTGCGCTGGACCAGCTGGTCGTAGGAAATGCTGTCGCCGTATCCCAGAACCATCGCGGCCACCTGGGTGTCGAACACCGGGTGCGGAATCAGCCGGGCCTGATGCCAGATGATCTCGATGTCCTGCCGCCCGGCGTGGAAGACCTTCATCACCCGCTCATTGCCCATGAGCCGATAGAAGGGGGCGAGGTCCAGCCCATCCGAGAGCGCGTCGATGAGAATGGCCTCGTCGGGAGAGGCCACCTGCACCACGCACAGCTTCGGCCAGAAGGTGCTTTCCCGCAGGAATTCCGTGTCGACGGTGACGAAGGGGTGTCGCGCAAGACGCTCGCAGGCAGCTGCCAGCGCCTCGGTCGAGGTGATGGGGTCCATGCTGCAAACATAACCACGACGACGCGTTCGGCAAAGGAAATGTGGCGCTATGTTGTCGGAAAGGCGTCAGGCAGCCGAGTCGCGGGCGCGGCGCAGGGCTTCCTCCGCGGAGCCCGGACGGCCCAACAGGTAGCCCTGCAGGTGTGAGCAGCCTTCGGACGTGAGCAGCCGGCGCTGGCCCTCGGTCTCGACGCCTTCGGCGGTACAGCGCAGCCCGAGCGTGCGGGCGAGGCCGACGATCGCGCGGACGATGGCGAGGCTCTGCGGCGAGGTCTCCACCTGCTCGATGAACGAGCGGTCCACCTTGATGCGGCCGATGCTGAGCGTCCGCAGGTAGCCGAGAGAGGAATAGCCGGGGCCGAAATCATCGAGCGCGACCGTGATTCCCTCTTCGCTGAACTGTTCCAGGGTCGCCCGCACCATGGGGCCTTCGTGCAGCAGGGTGCTTTCGGTGATCTCCACTTCGAGCCGCGAGGGGGCGAGGCCCGAGCTTTCAAGCGCGCTCCGCACCTGCCGAAAAGCTTCGGCGCCGCGGAACTGGACGGGCGAGAGGTTGACCGAGACGACAAGACCGTCAGGCCAGGCGGTTGCTGCGGTACAGGCCTCGGTGAGAACCCAGGCGCCGAGCGGCAGGATGAGCCCGGTTTCCTCGGCGACCGGGATGAAGCTTTCCGGATTGACCAGCCCGCGCTCGGGATGGCGCCAGCGCAGCAGCGCCTCGAACCCGGCGATTCGGCCCGATTCGGCCTCGACGATGGGCTGGTAGAGCAGGAAGAACTGATGCTCCCGCCATGCGGTCTGGAGGTCTACCTCCATCTCCCGCCGCTCGCGGACCAGGCGCTCCATCTCCTCGACGAAGACACGGGCAATGCCCCGGCCGTCGGTCTTGGCACGATAGAGAGCGAGGTCGGCATTCTTGAGCAGTTCCGCCACGTCGTTGCCGTCGCGCGGGGCCATCACGATGCCGATGCTGCAGCCGCTGATGATGCGGTGGAGGCCGAGGTGAAGCGGCGTCCGCAGCGCGTCGATCAGGCGTTGGGCGAGTTCCGTCGCCTCGCTCTCGCGCGTCACCCCCACCAGCACGACTGCGAACTCGTCGCCTCCCAGGCGCGCAGCGAAATCCTCGGGGCCGAGCAGGCCGCGCATGCGTTCCGCCAGTTCCGCCAGCATGGTATCCCCGGCGTCGTGGCCGAGGGTGTCGTTGACGGTCTTGAAATAATCGAGGTCGAGATAGATCAGGGCGAAGGGCGTCCCGCCGCCCCGCGCGCCCAGGAGCGCGCCCAGCCGTTCGGTGAAGGCGAGGCGGTTGGGCAGGCCCGTCAGCATGTCGATCCGCGCCATGGCGTGCTGCGTCACGGCGAAGGCGCGCTCATCGCGAAGATGCCGGCCGAGCCCCCTGGCGGCGAGGACGATGGTGAGGCAGAGCAGCCCGGCGGCCACGAGCAGAGGCGTCGCCCGCTGCCACATGAGGG